>NZ_WEKT01000008.1:0-132631 GCF_009874545.1 Vibrio eleionomae
ATTTAAATTTGATTAAAGGTGAAATGTTATATTTTTCGAGATAAAAATTTGTTATTTTATCGAGGTAATGTAATAGATATTTATAATTAATATTCTAAATTATTCACATCTATAATTTACGTGGTGTTTTTCTCTAATTGCTGGATATATCTAACTTTTTTATGATATCTTTAGTGCCGATATGATAAGTAATTAAACTAAATATATGTAATAGAGCACCGGCAAGATAACATATTACCGATGCCCATACTTTAAAGTAATAAACGATGTAAGTATAAGGGGTATTATGAAAAGAATTAAAAACCTGCGCGATTATATTTCCCAATTAAACGAACTTGGCGATATTGTCGAAATTTCGCGGGAAGTAGATGCGTATCTGGAAATGGCGGCTATTACACGTCGTAGTTATGATCTTTGTTCGCCAGCCCCAATTTTCAATAATATTAAGGGTAAGTTGCCTGGCTTAAGAGCTATGGGGGCTCCTGCATCACTGAGTTCTTTACCAGAGTATCCTGCCGCTCGTGTTGCTCTGTCTGTTGGTTTAGATCACACCGCGAGTTGGAGTGACATCGTTAAGAGTCTTGCCCAGTCTAAACATAATGAACCAGTGAAACCGATAATTTTAGATACAGCACCATGCAAAGAAAATATTCTCCATGGGGATGATGCCAATTTGGATAAATTCCCAATTCCATTTCTACATCAAGAAGATGGTGGCGAATATTCCAATACTTGGGGCACAATTGTTGCGCGTACCCCAGATGGTAAATGGACCAACTGGTCGATTGCTCGTATCCAAAAATTGGACGGCAAACACATGACCGGACTGATTCTGATGCCACAGCATATTGCGATGGTGTGGAACGAATGGCGCAAAATTGGTAAGCCAATGCCTTACGCTTTGGTTCAAGGGTGTGAGCCTGCTTTACCAATTGTCTCTTCTATGCCACTTGGTGATTGGGTTGATGAAGCCGATTACCTTGGCGGCCACTTTGGTGAAGCCATTGAAACGGTTCGTTGTGAAACCATTGATCTAGAAGTGTCAGCCAGCTCTGAGTTGGTGATTGAAGGCCACATTTCTATTGAAGAGAGAGCCGAAGAGGGGCCATTTGGTGAATATGCTGGCTATGCAGTTAAAGGCACCAGCATGCAACCTATTTACACTGTAGAGTGTATTACTTACCGCGATGATGCCATTTGGCCATTCATTCCAGAAGGCCGTCCAGTAGACGAGTTTCATACTGCGGTAGGTGTGGCTATGAGCGCTGAAATCCTAGACAGCTTAAATCAATCAGGTTTACCTGTCACAATGGCATGGTCTCCATTAGAAACTGCTGTGCACTGGTTATTGGTAACGGTTGATGAAGATTGGCGCGAAAAACTGCCAGGTGTTAGCAGTGAAGAATTGACCAAACGTATTGGTGAAAAAATTTGGGATACTAAATACGGTCCAAACTGTCCAATGATCTACGTTCTAGATAACGATATTGACCCAACAGATTACAAAGATGTGTTGTGGGCATTAGCCACTCGTGTTCACCCAACGCGTCATCGTGTGGAAAGTTTTGGTGAAATTCTACCATTACTGAACTGTTACGATCCTGAAGAGTGTCATGACCACAACGCAACTCGCGTTGTTCATGACTGTCTACAACCGGCTGCTGGCGAAGGCCGTTTAAATCACAGTTCGTTCGCTGGCGCATACCCAGAAGAGCTGCAACAAAAAGTGATCGATAACTGGGAGTAAGTTTTTTAATCATCCCTAACATTATGATTAATTTGTTTTACTAACATTAAGGACAGGCACGGTTAGCGTGTCTGTCCTTTTTATTTATCAGGGACACACGTTTAAACAGATGTGTGTCCTTGTTGAAGAAAGTGGGTTGATTGTCGGACATTATGAGAATAAAAAAGCGGCGTTACCGCCGCTTTTGATTAGTTTACATTCGAGCTACCCTGTTAAAGGGAGTGTATAAAACGGACTAGGGAGCGTGAATGTGCCCCGAATCTCACCAGTTTTTCCTGTTTACGCGTTAACATCTGCGGTTGATATTCTGCAATCAATCGCGCTAAATGGTAATAAGAAACCCAGCAAGCTACGATCCAATCTGGACGCCAAGACCACTTTCTTAAAGTGACGCGTTCAAAATCGACCAAGCCCAGCTGTCCCTCTTTATCAATCACAATATCGCGTATTGGCATTGAATGGCGAGCGACGCCAGCGGCTAAAGTGTCTTTTACAATTTTCGCCAACGCTTGAATGTTTGCAGGGGTTAATGTTTCTGCAGACACTCCAGGTAAACGTGACATTTTTAGGGTGAACTGAGCATCATCAGCGCCATACAACTCTGGTGTGCCATTGACACCCTTAAGTCGTGTTAGCGACTCTTTTTCCAGTTTGTAACGACGAGCTGAGCTCGATTTATGGGGCTTAAAAAGCTTTGTTACTGTTGTTTTACCGACGTTTAAAAGCATTTTGTTAGTTTCATATACCCCATCAATCACCCTTTTATTGATAGGGGAGCGTTTTATATTTTTTATAGTCATGATTGACCCTTTCACAAAACTCCTAAAAGCCTAGGAGAATGAACCAGTGATAAATACCAATTGAATCAATTGATAAAAGGGCTGATGTCATTATGACATTTTGGGAGCGTTAGAAGTGGACACCAGCAGAATAGACAACATTACACAGCTAAGTGACGAATTGATTGAGCGATAATTGGGAGGCTCAAGCAATCTTTTATTATGTGCTCTCACAAAATGTAACGATATGTTACAACTTTTTTTACTAAAAATACAATTAAGGTCTAGGAGTTTTTAATTTGGCGTACAAAAGTAGCTATATTGCTCCCAAAGAGACGATAAGTTGCCAATTTAATTGTCAGTAAATGTCAATGTGAAAGATGGGGTTTTGTGATTTATTGGTGTGGTGCTTGGATCTGGCAGGATAAAAAGTCGGTTGCGTTTTATATAACCTAGAGAAAAGTACACCGCTCTAGTAATAATAAAAAGCCCCAATCAAGGGGCCTTAGTTTCACAATATCACACAACAGTAGTCGATTATGATTGTGTTGCTGGTGTCTGTTTCACTTTGTAATCGAATGAAGGAATATCAACTTCCACACGACGGTTTTGTTTACGGCCAGCTAAGGTAGCGTTGGATGCAATTGGATTACTTTCGCCTTTACCTTTGACTGTCAATTTATCTGCCTGAACGCCTCCTTCAATTAAGAAGTTAGCAACTGCTTGAGCGCGTTTTTCAGACAATTGCTGGTTGTATTTTTCTGAACCCGTTGAATCGGTATAACCCGTTATGGTTGCTTCTGCATTTGGATATTGACGTAACGTCTCTAACAGTGGTGTGAATGCTTCTTTGCCTTTTTCTGTCAGTTCAGCACTTTCAAGAGCGAATAGGCTTTGGTCGCTTTCGGTGCCATGTTGTTTGATTACCCAGCGCGGTTTTGGCGCAGGCTGAGGTGCTGGCTCAGCTTTAGCAATCGGCTCAGGTTTAGGTTGTGGAGCTGGTTGAGGGGCGGGTGCTGGTTCTGATTGACCAAATTTATAGCTGAGGCCTACGCTGACTAAGTTCGTGTCCATATCGTGAAATACGTCGTCAGACATGTCCTGGTAGCGTTGGTAAGAAACACGCGCATCCCATTGCTTAGTCAGATGATATTCAGCACCTACCGCCGCTGTTGGTACGGTGTCATTATCATCTCCAAATTGCATGTATGCCGCACCTACTTTGGCAAAAACATCCACTTTAGGATTAATGTTATAGGTAAATTTAGGCGCTAAAGAGATAGCAGATAAATTGTGATTGCTACGGCTTAATGATCCATTATCCATGTAATTGACGTCATGGTTGCCGAGCCAATCAGCGCCAAGTTCTACCCCGAACCAATCGTTGGCTTGATAGCCTAAAAATAGGCCAGCTGCACCATCATCATCGTCACAGCCACTAGGTTGATAGCAAGCATCATCAAGGAATGAATATCCCGCACGGCCACCGACGTACACATCTGCAAATGCGCTTTGAGCCATCAGTGCACTGCCCACTAGACCAGCGATAAGCGTAAGGGTGATATTTTTTTTCATCTGAATACCTTTCTCTTGTTAATAAGCACATGTTGAGTGATTTGTGCTGTGTCCATTACTCACCGAATACACGGTATTTAGAACGGTGTTTTTTTATGTTTCGTATTTAGTATTGGTTGAAGTTCATGAAGAAATGTCATTTCTATGCAATGATTTGCTTAGGATTCTAAGAGTTCTGTTAGAGATTTTTAGGGGGCTATTTAACCAATAGTGACTTAATAGTGGCACTGCATTTTATGATGAGTATTGATGTAATAAGGGCTCTTACCATACGCTAACCGAAATAATTTCCGTATGCGCTAAGTTATTGAGTGAACGCTAAGTTATGGCCGCGTGATGATAACGTCGACGAGATGAGAGAGGAAATAGTGAATAACCTGACGCTGATTGGTGTAAATACATTTTCATTCTTATGGTCAGAGAAACGTTGGTAACCTCATTTTTGGGCTCAACGTCTCACCATTGATGGTGTTCAACTCTATCAATCTGTTGTGTTCCAGCCCAAAATTCACAGGTAACAAATTCAACAGTCAGATTGATACGTTGTCTGCGATAGGCAACGCGTTAGGTGTATAAGGGTTAATAATGGCATTTGATTATGGATCGATAGATCTTGGAATAAAAAATCCTTTTAAAACAGAAGGTCTCATCAATACAATCGGTGGTGCAGTCGGGGCTTGCGTGGGCATCTATATGCTGATTGATGCCGCATCCTCAGTTAAAACAGAAGTCTTCGCAGGCTGGATATTAGCGTTGTTCGGTTTAGGCGTTCTTACCAGTGGTATTATTACCTTAGCGAAAGGCATTATCGCCATGTTACGCTACTTTGTTGGACGTAATCACCCAACATCGTTAGCTCGGAACTTAAGTGATTCACAGTCGCAAACAGCGCAACAAGAATCAGCGTATGTTGCGTATAGCAATGCAGAACTACCCGAAATGTTGATGGGGCGGAAAAACATTACGTTCACTGAGCCTCAAGGCATCGTCGCCCGACTGTTACATAGCTTTTTCCCCCGGTTAACTTACATGCCGTATATGGTGCGTAATCTTGCTCAATACCTTTTTGCCGCTTGGGTAAAAACCGCGCTTATTTTTATTGTTTATGCGTTGGTCGCTTTTGTGACGTTGGCTGGGTTTGCTGGTGAAGTCGGTGCTTATATTTTCCCTGTCTATTCGATAGTGGTGGTGATTCACTTATTGGTAACTTGGTATCAAGCTAGTCGCTACATTGGAGTGCAGCGCAATGTGGAAAAAACCGCAGAGACATTAGCGGTCAAAGATATCGCTAAAACAATTGCTGGGGCAATTTTAATTCCAACCGTGATTGGCTTTGGTCTGCAAATGACATTTGACATGCTGGATATATCACTTCATCAAGTACAGCAATTTATCAGTGAGTGGCCCAGTATTCACCCTTATTGGTTTATGATCAGCATCGTTATTGCTGGGGCAATAGTAAGTGGGGTAGGTGCGGTATTGTTGAAAGCTCGGTTAAGCTATGGCGAGCCCGTTGTTGAAGTGTCAGAGTTACGAGAAAACTGGCAGGAATCGGTACATCCCAACGAAGTATTTATCAACCTTGATAATTTGGTCATGGCCAATCGCCGTTATAAAGAAGTGCCTAACCGTGTATATCAAATGTTGGAACCTAATTTAAATGAGCAAGTTGATGGCAAAGGATCATTCCGTGGCGAGATGACACAAGAAGTTCAACCTCAGATTAAAGAAATGGATCTTGGACACGGGTTTAATTTAATACGATTAAACGCAGTCATTGTTGGGCGTGTATTATTTGTTATCGGTGCTCTACTTAGCTTATGGTTAGCCAATAGTGTGGTGAATGCCTACTTAGATGCGAAATCTCTGGGGAGTGGACATTCATTAATGCAAACCTTCACCTTACTAGGTCAACATCATGCTGCAATTATTATTGACGTATTATTGGCAGCGCTATTGGTGAGAACTTTTGGGTTGATACTATCAAAAACAGGGCATCTGTTTTACGCAGAAATGTTGTTTGAAAGTAACCTCATTTATATCAAAGTAGAGGGGACGTTCACCGAGTCTAAAATTTCGACAGGGGCTGGAATCAATGATTCAACCCGCTCTGAAAATGTATTAGTTCGTTCTAGCATTACTCCATGGGTGATTGTTTCAAAGGTTATTTCGAGTACTTTTGCCTCAACTGGAATGAAAAATCTGGAATATCCGCGCTATATTCTTGAGATGCATAAAAATGAGCCAGAGCTAAACGGTATCAAGCAAGATATGGTGAGTTTTTTGAAAGATCGCGAATCTATCGCTTCAATAACCAGTGAACGTGATTTACGTAATGCGTCACAAATTCATGATATCAACCAGCAATCTCGATCGACTCATGATGGAGCTCAACAAAGTTTAGATAATGCTGCAGGGTACATTAGACAGCAAGATAATCCTGACCAAGAAAACTTATAAACGCCCACATTAACGCAATCCGCCTTCGGGCGGATTGTTGGTTTGAGTTAGCAATTTCTTGAACCAACTCGCGGTGTGCTAAATCGCGGTCATGATTATGAACTATGCTTTAGTTACTATGATGTTTGGGTTATGGGTTAGCTAGGCATATGTCACGCAGAAATCAGACTTATACCAATGAAGAAGTACCAATAGAAGATCACGAACAACTGGTATCTACTACCGATTTACGAGGTGTCATTACCTATTGTAATGATACCTTTTGCCGTGTAGCTGGTTACACAAGAGAAGAGTTGCTTAATCATAACCATAATATTGTTCGTCATAAAGATATGCCTAAAGCAGCGTTTGCGGATATGTGGGCGCATCTAAAAAAAGGGCATCCGTGGCGAGGAATTGTAAAAAATCGCACCAAAAATGGTGGTTTTTACTGGGTTGATGCCTATGTCACACCGATTTATGAGCATAGTGAAATCTGTGGTTATCAATCGGTGCGAGTGAAAGCACAGCGTAGTTGGGTAAATAAGGCAACGAAAGCGTATCGAGATTTATGTGCTATCGAAGAAGGGAAGTACCATTTCTCAATGCGTTTGAATGCGGCAGTTCGGTATGCGCTGTTACTCACTGCGCTCATTGTTCCACTCGTCGCTAATTTAATATTAGGCACTGACACGATTCACTGGATTTTGAGTTTACTTCCTATTGCATCCATTGCGCTGTTTTTTCGCCATGAGTTGGTGGATACGCCAAAGCAGCTACTACGTTTACGTGGTCAATACGATAGTATCAGCCGCTTAATTTATTCTGGCGATGATCCTTTTTCTTACGCGGATTACCATTTAAAAATGGCGTCTGCAAAAATTCGCACTGTGCTTGGGCGTTTTGTGGATTCAGCCAAGCCACTCTATTCGTTATCAGAAGATTTAAATAATACCGCGAAGGAAGTGAATGCAGCCTTAAAACAGCAGACCAATGATATTCAGAGAGTCACAGCTGCAATTAGCGATGTTGAAGCGGCCGCGGATACGGTTTCTCACTCTACGGATGATGCTTACACCCTGATTGAAGAGGTTAATCGGGAGTGCCAACATACGCAAACGAGTATCGAGAAAACGCATCACAATCTCGAAAGTCTTGCTGCCCAAGCGGGTAAAGCGACACAAACAACAGAAAAGCTCAATGGGCAAGCTCACGAGGTAAGCACGTTAATGAGTGAAATTGGTGGTATTGCCGAGCAGACCAATTTACTCGCGTTAAATGCCGCCATTGAAGCCGCAAGGGCAGGTGAGCAAGGACGAGGTTTCGCTGTCGTTGCCGATGAAGTGCGAGCCTTATCAAGTCGCACTCAAAAGGCAACTCAACAAATTGAGCACAGTATTACCGTTATGCTGAAAACGATTGATGATTGGCGCGAAGATATTGTTGCCAGCCGGGATCAAACGGAAGCTTGCAGTGCTGATGCATTAGAAAGTGAGCAGCGCCTTAAACAAGTGTCAAAGCTCCTCGTTAATTTGCATGACAAGATTGAAAGCATGGCGAATTCTGCTCAATCCCAACATACGTTGACCAGTGAACTTAAACAGCATATCCATTCTATCGCTGCGACGGCAGAGCAAAATCTGGTGGCAACGTCGTCGGTGCATGAATCCAGTCAGGTGATGCGGGGTAAGGTTGATGAGTTTCGTAAACTTGCCGAGCGGTTTGAAGAGAAGTAATGCATGAATGGGTATATATAAAAAGCCAGTCTTCACAGACTGGCTTTACTTGTTCTTGCTAGGTTAAAAGGGGCGCAGAATATTACTGCTTAACCCAAGCTTCTCGGTCAATATCAAGATCTTTAAAGTCGTCTGGGTTAAAGACAGGCTCTTCAATTCCTTGTTTTAACTGTTTACGATAATCTTGTAGCAGACGCATTGCTGTTGGGAACAACATGATCAGTGCAAGCAAGTTAATGATCGCCAATACACCCATCAATGGATCTGAGAAGAAGAATACATCGGTCGCTGAAGGTGCAACTGCGCCAATAAACACGAGTGCAACCACTGCCCAACGAAGCACGTGAACAGGCAATTTCTTCTGAGTCATTGATGTTAATGCGTTTTCACCTAAGTAATAGTTGTAAACTACTGAGCTGAAAGAAAACAGCAAGATAGCAAACGTCAGGTAATACTGTGTCCAACCACCTAAGTGCGACACGAGTGATTGCTGAGTTAATACAACGCCGTCAATCCCTTGTGCACCCGGTACATATACATCACCAAGTAAGATGATGAATGCGGTACACGAACATACCACCATAGTATCAATGAATACAGAAAGTGATTGTGCAATACCTTGGCTCACTGGGTGAGGTACATCGGCTGTTGCTGCAACGTTAGGTGCTGAGCCAAGACCTGCCTCATTTGAGAACAGACCACGACGTAGACCTTGTGCAATCGCTGCACCCATACCACCACTTACTGCTGTTTTAATGCCAAATGCATTTTCAAAAATTTCAGTAAGAACATGTGGAATATGCGTAATATTCATAAGAATAGTGATAATAGCGATAGCAACATACGCGACAGCCATGATCGGTACGATCACATCAGCCGTTTTGGCGATACGCTTGATGCCACCATAAATGATAAAGGCGACAACGATGGCTAGGAAAATACCAGTATAGATGCGATCAATGCCTAAACTGTCTTGAGCGGCACCAGCAACGGTATTACCTTGGAACGCGTTAAAGCCAAGAGCAAAAGATGCGATAAGACATACAGAGTATGCGGTTGCTAACCAACGGTAGTTTTTACCTAAACCGTGAACAATGGCACGCGATGCGCCACCACGGAACTCGTTACCGTCTTTGCGTTTATATAATTGCGCTAGGGTACATTCAACCAAACTGGTTGCCATACCGACCAAAGCAATCGCCCACATCCAGAATACGGCACCAGGGCCACCTAGAGTGATTGCGACTGCAACACCAGCGATGTTACCACCACCAACACGACCGCCAATTGAAAGCAACAGTGCTTCACGGCCAGAAATGGTGTCTTTATTGCCTGTCTGAGCGGGTTTTTTCAAAACGCTGAACATGCGTTTAAAAAAGCGGAATTGGACAAAGTCCGTCACGATAGTGAAGAACACGCCAAAAATTACTAGGAACGGGATCAGTGACGTGCCCCAGGTAAGGTCACCAATTAACCCAAAAAAGGATTGTAAAAATTCCATCTGCTCTCCTTGAAGTCGTTTTACATCCTGTTTGCGAGAAGAGACGTTAATAGTATTTTTAATGGTAATTAGCGGATAAAGAATTACCTGTCATCTTCTGATTTTATCTCCATCATTAGAGATAAACTGCAATCCTGCGCAAACAGGCAGCGAATCATACTTAACTATCGTGTAATTTTAAACGTTTATTTTTAATCAATTTTGAATATAAATGATTAAATAGTTGGAATTTATTCAATGAATTGAATAATTGATGAATAACTAATGAGAACAACTTATTGTTATTGTGGTTTAAATAGTAAGCAAAGTGGTTAGGTGAATTGAGGGGCGATAAAGTCAATTTTATATAAATAACAGTGAGTTGAAATACTAGAGTATTAAGGAATATTAATAAATATCCACCGGTATTTTGTTGAGAATGGTTATCATATTCAATATGCTATGTTTAGATTAAGTGGTGAGAGTGCCACCAATAGCAGAGTTGATAATTCGTCTGTGCAGTCCTCTATCGGCACAAAATAAAGACAAAAGGAACACCAATGAGTATTGAGTCAAAGGTTGCGGAAGCTCTAGAGGAGAATCCTCGAGCGTTACCCTCTGATATCGCAAAACAGCTGCAGGTGAGCGAAAAAGAAGTGGTCGCCGCTTTTCCTGCCGAGATGGCAAGGTTGATAGACGGTTGCCATGCTGAGCAAATATTGACGACGATTGCTGATTGGCAAACCAGTGTCACGGTCATTGTTCATTCTGGTGGTTCAATATTTGAAATAAAAGCGCCTTTACCCAAAGGCAGTTTTGCTCGGGGTTACTTTAATTTAATGGGCGAAGCGGGACAGCTACATGGTCATCTATTATTAGATAACGTGGCCCATATCGCGTTGGTGAGTAAAGCATTCATGGGCAAAGAGAGCCATTATTTTGGTTTTTTTGATCCGCAAGGTGACAGTATTTTTAAAATTTACTTAGGGCGTGATGAGAATAGACAACTTATTCCTGCACAAGTAGAAGCTTTTCAAAAACTTAAAAATAATACTAATTTCTAATTCGGAGAGTCTAGATATGGACCAAAGTGTTAAGCAGCAGCGTTTACAAAATCGCTTAGAGCCAGAAATTGCCGAGTTTCGCCAAACTCGCCGAACACTACAATTAGCCACGGTTGATGAATCGGGCAAGCCTACCGTCAGTTATGCTCCGTTTGTGCATAATGAACTGGGTTATTTCGTGTTTATCTCAGAAATTGCGCAGCATGCTCGCAATGTGAAGAGTAATCCTGCAGTTTCGATGATGATGATTGAAGACGAAAGTGAATCAAAAGAACTGTATGCCAGAAAACGGTTGAGCTTTGACGCCCAAGCTTCTTTTGTTGAACGCGATAGTGAACTTTGGACTCGAGTACTCGCTCAACTTGCAGAACGTTTCGGTGACATTGTTAGCACATTAAGCAAAATGAGCGATTTCAAACTTTATCAACTGACACCGGAGCAAGGTCTCTACGTTAAAGGGTTTGGTAAAGCTTACCAAGTCTCTAACGAAGACTTGGTGGATTTTGTGCATCTAGATGAAGGGCACCAAGCGATGTCGCCAATTCCGGAATTGGATGCACTGCAAAACGCGTAAGGGCGATCAGTTTTATCTTGTAACATCTATTCATTGAAAGGAGCGCATGCTCCTTTTGATTTTTCTTTCCCGCTTCATTCTGCTTCTGCATTGATACTCATTAAATATTAACGAATATTAATGATTCGCCACTACGCTTTTTGTTGAGAATGCTTATCATCTTCATCATTGAATTTTCATTATTGAATGGCGTGTGTATTAGCGAATGATTCCTTTCATGGCTTTTGGGCAACGATTAGTAATCCACAAATTGGTAGCGTGTTCTTTAGAACGAATTAAACGCTTTATGTCTTCTCAGTCTGGTTCAGTGATGCCTTTCCCGGTTTTGGTCTTTGCTGGTGCCATTGCTGTGATGGCGTACAGTTTTGATACGACTCGCACCGTGGATAGCATTTCTCAAGTGAAGCGCGCGACTGACGCTGCGGCCATGGCGATCGGTTACAAAGAATTGGCCAACAGTAACAATGATAGTAAGGCAGATCTTCTTATCATAGCGCGCGACTACATTAGCAATAACTTGGGCATGGATAGTTTGCTCCAAGAACAAGTGGATTTGTCTACCGTGCAAATTCAGACGGGGACCACCAGCGATGGTGCCATCACTTATAAAGTGAGTGTCGATGTCAAAGTTGAGGCGGTGCAGCTTGGTGAAGAGTTAGACGATAAAACGATTTCATCGACTGTCGAAGTGATGGCAAGACCCACTGAAATCTCGATGATGTTGCCAAATACCAATTCTGAAAGTGATGCTGATATCGCAGCATTGAAACGATTAGGAAAATCCTTTGCTGATGATTTTATTCAATCTTCTAGCAGTGGCAATTCTTCTGATCAAAAAAGGTGGTTGTCACTCGTTCCTTTCAGCCAGTCTGTCAATGTTTATGACGACAGTGATACTGATCGTATTACTCGTTGGGCAGCGTCAGGCGCATTGAATCCGAGTGAATTACGAAGTTTGTTTCGTACCGGAAAGGTTAATAGTTTAGCCGACGAACGCTTTCCAGATCGCGTAGCGCACTTATTGTGCATGTTTCGCGGCTTGGGGGCCGGGGAGAACTTCTATTGGGATCAATCGCCAGTCGGTCAGTTTGGTATCTATTATCGCCATGATTTACCAGAGAATGGTAGCCCAGGAGCCGATCCTATCTCTTGGGTAGGGACTAACCCTGACGATCCTGGTTCAACCGCAGTAGATACTCGCTGGATCGTTGCTGATAAAGGGTGTCCTAATGCGCCGTTACTTCCTTTAACTAATGATATTGACAAAATCGATGAGCGTTTAGATGAAATGACGTCTCGGTTTAACGTTAACTATGCGATTGCGCTTGGTTGGGCTGCTGCCAGTCTTTCACCCCAGATGCGTGGTAGTAATGGTTGGGGAGATTCTCAATTACCCCTCGATTTTGGCGAAGATAGCCAACGTTACAAAGCCATTATTATGTTGGCCAATACCACAGGGGATTGGTTTGATACGGACAGCTACAACTTTTCTGTCGACGATCAAGTGAACGATGACGTGACTGGGTTCGCTCGCCAACGTTTTATTGATTTATGTCGCAGTATCCGACAGAACAACATTCATGTTTATTTCATCGGTGTGCGTCCGGGGGACCCTACTGAATTTGGTCGCGTTCTTTTCGATAAAGTGGCTGGCCCGGGAATGCTCACTTGTACGGAAGGTACAGACAATATGTATTTTGCTGACGCGAGCAGTTTTTCTGGTGGTGAGTCCCAAATTGAAAGTGCTTTAGAAGATATCGCTCAAGATATACGTCGTAACTATTACGTGCACCTTATTAACTAATATTGACTAGGGAATAATATGAAAGGGTTTTTGACTGACACATCGCTACACGCATTTGCGTTAGAGCCTAGGATTGTATTTGACGCCGATGTCGCTGTGACAAGTTCTGAAGTGGCATCGGCTTCAGATGAATCGACCACCACTGCCGATACAGAAACTACCGCGACAACTGATGAGGCAACGTCTTCCAGTGCGTCAGACGTTGACAACAGTGCACCAGAAATCACCACTGACCAAGATACGATTACTGCTCAATCAACTTCCTCACAAAGCATCTACGACTACAATATTTACGATCATGTGACCTCCAGCATTGATGATCTTGTTGTCTCTTCTGATGGTAATTATGCTTATGCCGTGTCCTACAGTCATTCAATTGTATCGGTATTTGCTATTGCTGATGATGGGTCACTGTCACTTGTGCAAAACCTTCATAATAGCGATCTGTCAGACGTATTAACGGATGGTATCAGTGGTGTCAGTTTAGTTGAATTCTCCAGCGATCAATCTCAAGTCACTATTTATAGCGAAACTAATCAAACATTACTGACTTTTAGTCGAGACTCAGAGACCGGCGAGTTGACCTACACTAGCTCGACAGATCTTTCCGATATTATTGGTACTGCTGCGCTGTCTGATATTCAAGACAATAATGGGTATCTTTATGTGACGGCTGGAGACAGTGTTTATGTCTTAGAAAGTAGTGAAGATAGTTCATCACTCAGCTTGGTGGATACGGAAACGGCAGGAGAAAACGACGTTGAAGGTATCAGCGGGAACAACACGCTAACGTTCTCTGGAGATGGCAGTACCTTATTTGTTAGCAGTAGCACGGGCGATAACCAAGTTGTTAGCATTTTTGCTGTTAACCAAGATGGTTCATTAACGTATTCAGGAGCTGTGACCGGTAGTGAAAAGTATTATGTGAATGCCTTGGTCGCAAGCGACGATGGCAGTGTAGTGTATGCACTGCAAGTGGGTAGCGATGCGACTGAAGTTATTACCCTGTCTCTTAACCAAGAAACGGGTGATTACGAAGTGGTCGATACCGAAACAGTCGCTGATGATACTTCCCAGCTAATTTTAAGTTCGGATGAGTCAACACTGTTTACTTTTGGTACTTCGGTTGTCAGTTATGCAGTAGAAAGCGATGGCTCGCTAGGGACTAGCACCACAATGGATTCGTCGGCAGCCAAAATTAGCAGTGGGGTAACAACGGTTGCTTACGCCGCGGATAGTGATGAAATCATTACCGTTACCGCCGATGCAGTTAGTGTGTATTCCTACAGCACGGCAAGTGTTGATTACACAGAAGGTAATGAGGCCGTAGCCATTGTTCCTTCTGGTGTCATAAGTGATTCAGAATTAGATGCTCTGGACGATTATAACGGCGCGACTATTACCATAAACCGAGATGATACGTCTGATACCAGCGGTGATAGTTATACTTTCTTGGAAGACAATGGTCTTACTCTGGATAATGGACAAATTTATCTCGATGGTAATGCGGTTGCGACATGGACTGCCAGTGAATCAGGCGTTTCTATTACATTTACTGCGGCGGTTTCTCAGGCAACAGCTCAGTCAGTTTTACGCCAGATTGCGTATCAAAATACCAGTGATGACCCAGATGCCGCAGGTTCATCAGTCACATTAGATGTCACGCTTGATGATGGTGATGGCGCTACATCAACGCTTAATATGACGTTAAACCTTACCGATATCAACGATGCTCCCGTGCTTAATGGATCAGGAAAAACGATCGATATGGTTTCTGGGGATGATTATGTGACACTATTTTCTGATGCGAGCATCGATACCGTTGAAGCGGGACAGCAGATATGGAAACTAAGTATCACGGTTGAGGGTGCTGATTCAACGGATACTCTAAATGTAGATGGAAACATCATTACTTTGAACACAACTAGCGGTGCACCTCAAACTGTGAATGGCTTGTATTACCAAGTCATGGAAACGGATGGTGTCTATACCGTGGTTATTTTTGTTTCTGCAGATGCAAGTTCGACGGAATCGCTGATCAACAACATCCATTATCGCACAACCACAGAAGACCGCGTCGGTGATGTATCATTTAGTTTATCTGTCGTTGAAGGTGATGGGACTACTAGCTCAAGCAGCATCGATAGTTTGGTGTCTCTTTCTGCTAGCACAAACGCTAATGAGACAACCGATATCACGGTGAATAATAACAACGTGACTTACACCGAAAATAGTGGCGAGACTACTATTTTATCGGGTACCACGCTCTCTGATACTGAGATGGATGCGCGTAATGGGGGAGAAGGTAACTACTCGGGAGCCATTATTACGGTCACGACAGATAATTCAAGTACTGATGGTCACTTGACGATCGATAGTGACACGACTTACACCTATCAAGAACAACAGATTCTTAAAGATGGTGTGGTTATCGCGACGGTTGAATCGACGGACGATGGGTTAACCATTACTTTTACAGAAGAGTACCAAACCGTTCCAACCACAGATGATGTCAATAATATCCTGAGCTTGATCACCTACACTAACGATTCTGATGCGTTGCCGGACAGTTCTACCGTAACGCTGACAGTCACAGACAGCTTTGGTCATCAGTCGGAAACACATAGCGTTACGATCAATTTTACCAATGAAAATGATGTCCCAGAAGCATCGCTCGGTGAACTGTATGCGACAGGCGTTCTGAGTGCTATTACCTCTTCATCGGATTTAGATCAATTGACTGACCTTACAGATTCAGTCATTAGTGAAGATGGCAAACGGTTATATATTGCAGACAGTTCAGGCAATGTAGCGATTTATTCCGTTGATATTGAAACGGGTGCCTTAACTTATCTTTCCTATACCGCGACTAGCACCGACACCGCAGTGGATTCAGTGCTGACTAATGATGATGGCAGTGATATTTATGTCATCAAATCAGAAGTGGATAGTGATGGTTTTACCTACAGTGAAATCACGGTATACAGCGTGAGTGAAGATGGGACATTTACCGAGGTACAAGTCGTTTCATTAACACAAAGTACGTATGCTGTTTACCAAGCGATGGCTAACTTTACCTTGTCCGATGATGGTGGCTATCTTTTCTTTACATCAAGTTACAGTTTATATGCGTACCAAATTGACAGTGCGAGTGGCGAACTGACGAGCGTTAGCAATTACAGTAGTGCTTGGAGTGAACCTTATATTTATGGTCCAACCGCAATCACAACATCGGGTGATTATCTGTTTGTGACGACGAATTACTATTCCTCCTCGACCTTAATCGCTTATAAGATCACAACAGATGGCCTAGAGTGGGTGAGTTACATCCGTGATGGAAACACAGACAGTAATGGTAATTCGATCTCAATTAACAGTAGTATCATCGATTTAGAATCTTCTGCAGATGGCTCCACTATTTATGCATCCACCAGTTCGGGGATTACGATTTACTCCTTTGATACAGAGAGTGAGAGTTTTTCAGCGAGTTCCAGTCTAGAGTTAAGTGATATTGTTGATACGGCTCTTTATGCTGATGGCAAGATTTTGTATGTCTCAACCAGTGATAGCCAACTCATTCGTTTTAGTATCGATGGTGATGGTTCTCTGACGGTCATCGACAGCACCGCGATCAACGCTAATGATGCAACGTTAAAGGTTACTGACAATGGTGATTTGCTCGTTGGTGATGCAGAGTTTACCTATTATCAAGTAGCGGATTACACCTTAGATGTTGAAGTCGGCGGCAGTACAACCTTAATGCCAATCATCTCTGTATCGGATGCAGATGAAGCATTGACGGATTCTTACCAAAACTTTGTCTTTAGTGTAACAGCATCAAATACGATCTTATCGAGTGACAATATCAGCTTAAATAGTGATTCTGGTTACACGGCTAATGATGGCACAATCAGCTATCAGGGTGAGGAGGTCGCAACCTATGAATACTCTTCTGAAGGCGGTTTTGTATTAACCATCACCGCGGCATTGAGCGAATCTAACGTTAATACGTTACTGCAAAGTGTGCAATATACCGCTGCCGATAACGCAGCGATCGGCGACAGTATTGCGTTTACCATCACCATGAATGATTCATCAGGTGGTGAGACAAGCAATACTTGGACAGTGGATGTGGTTGCTAAAGTAGAAGCTCCAGAGGTTGAGCTGGGCGATTACACGTTAAGTGCAGGACAAACGCACGAAAGTTACAGTGCCACATTACCTGATGATATTGTTACCGACCCCGCGCAATTGGAGTTCACTTGGTCTGTAGATGGCCTGCCAGATGGTTTGTCCTTTGATGCAGATACGCAAACGATAACGGGCAGCCCAACGCTTGTTGGTGATTATATCTTGACCTTTACGGTGACAAACAGTAGCGGTAAATCGACCAGCTTTGAATTGACTTTAGCTGTTGCACTATCAGAGGCGGATGCCACTCCAGAAGTTAAGATTGACGACCCAAGCGTGACGACTCAACCAAGCGAGTCATTCTCCTATCAGTTTTCTGCTAATGCGGTGACTGATCCACAAAATCTGGATTTAACTTGGAGTGCTAGTGGCTTACCTGATGGGGTTACTTTCGATGCGAACACCTTAACCTTATCTGGCGAAACGACGGAAAGTGGGCGCTATGCTGTGACGATCAACGTTGTAAACAGTGCCGGGTTGAGTACCTCATTTACGTTTACTTTAACGGTGGCGACAGAAACGAGTCAACACTCTAGTTCAGACGCAGACCTTGTCGTTTGGCAGCAGCGTGAAGAGCTCAATGACGCTCATAGTGCTGAGCAAAACCGCCCCCGTATCAATGAACATTCTCAGCAACTCACTTCGATGGTTTCCAACAATAGTGAGGTATTAGCAAGTATCGCCAATCAAGTGTCAGATGCCATTGTTTCAGTTGGGCAAACAACCCAATGGTTGCAGGATTTGTACAATGTGACCCAAGATGATTCTTCGTTTATCACCGCAGAAGCTGAGTCTGACCGGATTGAAGATGCAAATAACATCGAGGTCGATCTCTTCTCTCAGCTAGAGGGGCGTTCTGTCATTGCTGTTACTCAAGATAATGGCGCACCACTGCCGGCTGGTGTGTGGATTGATCCTCAAACAGGCGTTATCACCGTGACGCCACAAGCGTTACAACAGCTTGATGGTCATGCAATTACTGTCACTGTTCAAGATGCTCAAGGTCATCGTCATCAGGTCAAAGTCGACATATCCGATGTAAAACATGCTCAAACGGGTATGGGAGCGTCATTAGAACAGCAGGCACAACAGACCAGCCAGCAATCAATACAGCACAACAATCAACTCTGGTTAGCGGAGCTAACTCACGTATAACACTATTTTCTATCAACAAGGTGCATGGCGAACCATGCGCCTCAATAACTTGTTTGTTGCCGTCTTTTAGACGTCAGCCTTAATCGTAGTGGTAACCCTTAGTGAAAAATACAACTCTTAATTTAAAAAAATCCGCATTAAGTCTTACTGTTGCCGCCTTGGTGGGTATCGGTTTATCGGGTTGTTCCTTAACCCCTGAAAGTATTACTGATCAGCAGAAACTCGATCTATTGCAACAAGATCAATTAGCCATGTTTGCTCATCAAGAGCCCATTTCTCATGCAATTACCCTTGAAGAGGCGATGGCTAGAGCAGTGAAATATAATCTGCAACAACGATTAGCTCTGATGAAACATGCGTATGAAAATCAACTGCTTGATACTAAACGTTATGATTTGTTGCCCTCTATCGCAGCGAATGCCGGTTGGAAAACTCGTGATAATAAAGCGGCGTCATCAAGTGAATCGGTATCAACCGGCACGGAGTCATTGGAGGCATCAACCAGCCAAGAAAAGCAGCTAGCAAATGCTGATTTATCAATGAGCTGGAATGTGCTTGATTTCGGAATTGGATATTTTGCCGCTAAAGCGCAAGGTAACAACGTGTTAGCCGCAGAAGAGCAACGACGCGCGGTTGTGTCGGATATTATCCAAAAAGTGCGCAAAGCGTATTGGGCAGCGGCGACCGCACAGCAATTGGAACCCAGCGTGACACAGGCATTAAAACAAGCCCAATTGGCGTTAGCTAAAGCGAAATTGACGGAGAAAGAACGTCTTGTCGCCCCAGTTGATGCGTTAAAATATCAAAAAAGTTTACTGCAAATGATCAGCCAATTGCAGAATCTATCCAGTGAGTTGGTCATGGCAAAAGCGCAGTTAGCTGCGTTGATGAATTTAGCGCCAGGAACAAAGTACCAACTTGCCCCTATTAAACCAGAAACGACTCAGCTACCGAGCGTCGGTTACAGTTTGGATAATCTTGAAAGTTTAGCCATGGTTAACCGTCCGGAAATCAACGAGGAAATTTATAAAGCGCGTAATGCCGTGTTAGAAACCCGTTCGCAATTAACTCACTTGCTACCGGGCGCGTCACTGTTTGTTGGAGGCCATTACGACAGTAATAGCTTTTTGGTTAATCAGCACTGGGCTGATGCCGGGGTGCGGGTTAGCTGGAACTTGATGAATGTGTTCTCATATTCATCGATCAAAGACGCAGGTAAGGCGAAGCAAAGCGTAGCGACTTTACGCCGTCAAGCATTGCGTATGGCGGTGTTGACTCAAGTCAACGTGGCATGGCAACAATATCGCCAATCACAACTGCAATATGCACAAGCGAGCGAATTGCTGCGGTTACAAACTAGTATTGCTAAACAGACGCAAAGTGCTTTCCAAAGCGATATGAAATCTCGTTTAGAACAGATACAAATGCTCACTGAAACGGCGTTAATTACTCGTCATCGTGATCAGCAACTGGCGCAAGCGTACACGGCATATGGGGCGATTTATCAAGCAGCAGGTCTGGATCCATTACCGGCAAAAATTCACGATCGTTCTGTTGATACCTTATCAAAAGCGATTGCGCAGCAGCGCCAAGGATTCATTAAAGGGAAATTAACGGAGCAGCAACAGCAGTGGCTAGCTGAGTTGAATCCATCTGAGGCTGATTCGAAAGTCATCGCTGAAGAGCACGTCGCTGCGAAGCCGACGTTGCCTGAATCTGAATACGGTTCTGCTTTTGAAGCTCTAGGATCTTTAAAAACAGCGATCATTAAAGATTACACGAGCCAACCAACGCAGGAAGCGAAGTAATGGTAGCCCGTCGCCTTTCTTTGGCAGTCGTCATGGCTGCCTCATTATGCAGCTCTTTTATCGTTCAGGCGCAGCCTGAGGTAAGTAGCGAAGGTATTCGCGTTCAGTTAAAACCAGAAGCTCAAATGGTGGTCTCGAGCGAAATTTCAGGGCGCTTAAGTGATTTGCCCTTTAAAGAAGGGGACCGATTTAATAAGGGACAAGAAATCGTCGGTGTGGCATGTGCCATCTATCAGGCGAAATATCGTCATACTGTGGCGGATACCACATTAGCGCAGCAGAAATACCACATTGCGAAACGATTAAATAAATTAGAATCGAATAGCGTATTAGAAGTTGGGCAAGCTCAGGCCGATTTAGATAAAGCACAGGCAGAGCAAGACATTGCTAAAGTGATGGTCGACCGTTGTCATATTAAAGCGCCATTTTCAGGAAGAGTGTCCGAGCGAATGGTCGAACCCGGTGAATTTGTTAGTGAAGGAACAAAATTACTTAACATCTACAGCACCCAAGCCTACGAAGTAGAGATGATTGTGCCATCGCGTTGGGTGAGGCAATTAAACGTTGGCCAAACGTTTCATATTCATTTAGACGAAACCGGCAAAACCTATCCCGCGACCATTACTCGATTAGGCGGCGTGATTGATGCGTTAAGTCAGTCATTTAAAGTCTTTGGTGAAATCAAAAACCGAGATCGGCTATTGCTCATGCCGGGTATGAGTGGCAATGCACAATTGAGCGTAGTAGAAACAAAGGCTGTGCGCGATGAGTCCTAATGTTGAGTCAATTAGCAGTGGCGTTGAAAGTGCACTGCTCACGGTATTACAGTTGCAGCAAAAAGTTCGCGCCGCACGTTCAATCAAGGAGCTGCAATTTATTATCCTTAATCAAACCCACGAACTCGTGACCTATGATCAGGCTATGTTGTGGGATGGGGTAAAGCGAGAAATAGTCGGTGCTTCAGCGGTGATGAGCGTGGATAAACAGGCGCCGTTTGCCCAGTTTATGGTGCGGCAAAGTCAGCAGATTGTGCAAGGTGAGCTGGCCACGACAATACATTGCGTAGATCAGACAAAATGGAGTCAAGATGAACATCGGGAAGCGCGCGACTATTTTTCTGCTCAGTTAATTTGGGTGCCATTACTCGACTCTAATCAAGAGTTGATGGCCGGTTTATGGCTCTCTCGCCCACATGGACTATCGATTCGTGAAAAACGCCTACTCAGTTTTGTCGCGGATAGTTACGGTTATGTGTGGCAAAGTATGAATCGTAACCATGTAAAGCGACTGCCTGCATGGGTTAAAAACCGTCGTGTCGCTGCCGTATTTGCCATAGTTTTGCTCGGTGTAATGGCACTTCCCGTAAGGCAAACTGTATTGGCACCCGCTGAGGTAGTCTCGTCACACACGCTGACTGTGCGAATGCCAATCGACGGATTGATCGATCAGATATTGGTCAAACCTAACAGTGTCGTTAAACCAGGTCAGCCCTTATTTGATCTTGATTCACAACAGCTTAATGACCAGTTAGCGCAAGCTCAGCAACAACTGTCAATTGCCAGTGCCGAATTACGTTTGGCGCGTCAACAATCCTTTTATGATGCCAGCCGTAAAGCGAGCATATCCGTATTAGAAGGAAAGCGGAATTTGGCGCGTTCTCAAGTGGTGTATCTACAAAAGAAAGTCGCGCAAACCACGGTTCTGGCTAAGCAAGGGGGAATTGCTCTGTTTGCCGATCAAGGTGATTGGGTAGGGCGAGCACTGCGTTTAGGTGAACCTGTTATGGATATTGTGGACCCGCAGCAAACCGAAATCGAAGTTCAATTAGCTGTGGAAGATCGTATGGATCTTGCCGTCGGTGATGAAGTCCGCTTGTTCCTTAATAGTCGGCCAACCGATCCCATTCATGCAAAACTGAGAACCGTTGCGTACCGCTCAACATTGCAAAACGATGGTCACTACGCATTTATATTGAAAGCCAGCCTAGTCACACCGGAGCACTCTCCTACGATGGGACTTAAGGGCATTGCAAAAGTATATGGCGAGAAAACATCGGTGTTTTACTATCTATTTCGCCGCCCGCTGGCACATCTTCGCTTGTGGTGGAGTGGGTTATGATGCCACAACCTTCTCTGCAAACTTTGCCGGTGCTGCGCCAAGAATTACGCTTGCACCCTGCGCCTGCTGCTAGCAATGGTTCACCACAGTGGACGTTAGAAGATCCGATCCGTAATCAGTTTTTCCAACTGGGTTGGTTAGAAGCTGAAATGATTGCGCATTGGGTCGAATCTCCCACTGCATTACTAGATAAGATCCGCGCAGGGACAACCTTAAAGCCAAACAGTGAGCAGCTCGCTCAGTTCGTGCGCTTTTTACAGATGAACCAGTTGGTGCAAGCACCCGCAGAACAGATTCACAAGCAATATCAACAGAGTAAACAGGCTGTGACTTGGTATCGTTGGTTGTTTCAACGCCATTTATCCTTTCGTATCCCATTGTGCCGCCCGGATCGTTGGTTAACATCAAGCTTAGCCTTTGTTTTGCCCTTCATGACGCGCACGTTTATGGCGATTAGCTGTTTGGCTGGTGGTTTAGGATTGTGGTTAGCCTCACATCAGTGGCAACAATTCACCAACGGATTTTCTTATCTATTTTCAACATCAGGCATCGTGATTTCAGTCATGACTGTGGTCTGCGTTAAAGTGCTCCACGAATTAGGGCACGCCTTTTGTTGTAAGAAATATGGTGGTCGGGTTGCGACCATGGGCATTAATTTTATTGTCTGTTGGCCGGTGTTATATACCGATGTGACGACAGCTTGGCGCATACCACACAAAAAGCAGCGCATTCTCATCAGTTCAGCCGGGCTGATAACTGAAGCTATAATTGCTGCTTGGGCATTACTGCTATGGAATTTTTGTTCACCGGGATTAGCACAAAGTGTGTTGCTTACATTAGCGACAACGTCTTTTTTGCTTTCATTGTCTGTCAATTTGAGTCCGTTAATGCGGTTTGATGGCTATTTCATCTTTTCCGATTGGTTAGACATGCCCAATTTGCAGCAACGTGCTAATAAAATAGCCCAGTGGAAGATTCGTCAATGGTTATGGGGCTGGCAAGATAATTCTCCAGAACCGTTGTCGGCTAAGCGGCAAAAAATAGTGTTGTGCTACGCATTTGCTATGTGGATTTATCGCATCACAATGTATTTTGGCATTGCGTTAGCGGTTTATCATTTAGCGTTTAAAGCGCTAGGTATCTTATTGTTTATCATTGATATTGCACTCTTTTTATTACTGCCTTGTTATCGTGAAATTCAAATCTGGGTAAAAAATAAATCAAAGATGAAGTTAAACATACAAACCAAACTGACGCTGTGCTTTACTGGGCTGCTCTTGGCGATGTTATTGATTCCTTGGCAGCAAACGGTCAAGGCGCCAGCGGTATGGCTCGCTAAGCAGCAAACACTGTTTGTCGCGCGTAATGCACAGTTATTAAATCAACGCGTTCAGGAAGGCCAAAGGGTGAACAAAGGGGAGATACTGTTTGAATTGTCTTCCCCTGAGTTAGATCAAACCATCGAACAGCTGACTTATCGTAAACAATCTTTAATCAAACAGATTCGGTCGTACCCATTTGATACCAAAGCATCGTCTGAATTGGGCATCGTGAGAGATGAGTTACATGCGGTAAGCCAACAATTGGATCAGCAGGTATTATTAAAACAGCAATTGACCGTTCGAGCCCCATTGTCTGGAAAGCTTGTCGATATTACCCCGCACTTAGCTACTAACGATTGGTTAATGACAGGACAACCATTAGCGACGCTCATCAGTACCGGACACAGTCGCGTTGAAGCGTATATTGATGAGCAGCAGTTAGCGAGAGTTAAGCTTGGATCTAAGGGAAAGTTCATTGCGGAAAACCTGAATCAAGCGCCACTGAGCGTGGAATTGAACACATTAGCTCAAGGGAGAATTGCGGATTTGCAGGCTCATCCGGAGCTCAGTTCGCCCTATCAAGGGAGTATCGCTGCCACCATCAATCGGCAAACACAGGTACCAGAACCCAAACAAGCACTTTATCTTGCAACGTTAGAGAGCGCTCAACAACAAGCGCCTCAATTTCAAATGAGAGGTCAAGTGATCATCGATGGTGACGGTGAAAGTGTGATTGCAAGAGTATGGCAAGCGTTAGTCAAAGTCGTCATTAGAGAATCGGTGATGTAGCGCCTAGCGCCAGAGAAGCATCCATAAAAATATCCCCTAACACAGAGTGACTAGGGGAGTTTATGGTTAAAAGATGGGTTATTACCCTGAAACCAAATCACGGCAACTGATGGTGGCGACCAGTCCTTTTTGACCATTTATCAAGGAGAGGTGACCCTGATGACGTTCAGCAACAGCTTGTACAAAAGGCAAGCCTAAACCAAAACCTTCGATGCTTTTTTCTTTGTGTAAACGTTGAAAGCGTTTTAATACATTTGGCATCTGTTCAGTTGGAATACCAGGACCTTGATCGATGACTTTAATTAAAGTGACATCCAGTTGTTTATCTATTTTCAATTTAATGACGCTACTGTTCGGCGCATATTTAATCGCGTTATCTAATAAATTTGCGACTGCCTGAAAAATAAGTGCAAAATCAGCATGAAAAATATGTTTCTTTTCTGCTTTGATTTTTAATTCAATGCCTTTTTGCTCTAGTAATGGCTCATAATACTCATAGACTTCGGATAAAAGGTGGTATGCATCAATCGGTTTACGTTGCAGAGATAACTGGCCATTTTCAATTTCTGTTAGCTGCATGATCGCGCGAAAAAGATACAAAATTCGGTCAATTTCCATTCCAGCAGCATCAAGCTCATCTAACGCTTTTCCTTCAACCATTTCTGAAGTATTAATTAAACGATTTTTCAGACGTGTTAAGGGTGTTTTTAGCTCATGGGCAATATGGCTGTTGGCGGTGCGAACCTGCTCCATTAACAGTTGCGTTCGGCTTAACAGTAAATTGGTTTCACTACTGAGTCGGCCAAATTCATCGTTATAGCCTTGATCATGAATTCTCACATCATGACGGCCCTGGGAATAATCACCCATAACACTCAATATACGGTTCACCCGTAATAGATTACGAATACTAAAGGGTAAACTGATCAGCAAAATAGAAAGTAGGACGGTAAACAACACCGCTCCTGTCATTAACGGTATGATGCGCGTGCTATTAAGCATGGGCGACATGTTGTAAGACGCGTAATAATATCCGCCGTCCGCAATAGGCATAACCATACCAAACAGCTCTTTTTTGGGCTTGTGAAAAGTCAGCATAGCGATGTGTTTATGTTGATATGTGGCGATCGAACTGAGCTCTTCAGCGGATAATATTTGTGAGTCACTGTAAATTACCGTGCCGTATTCGTTAAGAATATAGGTAATTAACTCATCATATTGGTTGCTGACTTCACGTTGGCTCAGATATTGGCTTAATTCACGACTTTTATTAAACAGATTCATCGTCTGCTTACTTTTTATATCGTCGAGAATAATGCCTTCAACGTGTTCATGCATGACGTTTTTTAATAATTTGTCACTTAATAAAATAGATGCAGATGAAATAATGAGACAAAAGAACGCCACATAAGCAGCTTGGCGAAAGCTGCTACTATGTATAATTAATTTTACCGGCATGTTTTATCCTAATGAATAACCCACTGAGCGAATGGTTTTTATGATGGGTTGCTCATCATGACTACTATTTAATTTATTACGTAGTTTTGATAAATGAACGTCTAAGATGTTCGTTTGTGGATCAAAATGATATCCCCATACACGTTCTAACAACATATTTCTGGTAACAGCTTTGCCTTTATGTTCAGCCAGAACTTGCAATAATTTAAATTCTTTACTGGTGAGTAATATCTTTTTCCCATCACGGGTGACTTCTTGCTCTTCAAGATCAATGGATACACTGCCGATTTTTAACGCTGAGCTTGTGCTGTTCTTGTGGGTACGTGCGTACAAACGTTCTAGGCGTAATAAAAGTTCAGTAAAATCGAAAGGTTTACCTAGATAATCATCTGCTCCTGCTTTCAACCCATTGATTCTATCAGATATTTGGTCATTAGCTGACAGAATCAAAATAGGGGGATGAGAGCCATCAGATAACTGTTGTAGCACTTCAATACCCGTCATTTCAGGCAACATATTATCCAGAACCACGGCATCAAATACTTCGTTTTGAATTAAGTCTAGAGCTTGCTTTCCGTTAGCCGAAAGTTTGCAGTTGTGGCCATGTGAATGCAATTTGCTGCTTATCCAGTGACTCACCGGTATTTCATCTTCAACGACGAGGACGCGCATGAACTTTTCCCTTACTTTACAAAACTGACAAAACGTTACAAACGAGCCAATAGTAATGATAATGGTTATCAATAGCAACTGATATACCATAACAAATTCATAATTTGTGATAATAAGTTTAGAGTCGTTTTCCCTAATAAAGGAATTTGATTATGCCTAATAACTTACGGAAAAACAGTCAATTAGAAAACCCTAATTCCTACATCATTAAGCATTCTTAATATTTCTTCTATTGAAATGCAAATGAGAATGAATCTTAATAACGACATCAAAAGGCAAGCGAATTTGTAAATTGCCTCAGTGTTTATTAATGGAAGGGAACAAAATGAAAGCTCAACTTAAAAAATTTATCTCTGATGAAAGTGGTGTCACCGCAATTGAATACGGCATTCTTGCTGCCGCGATGGCTGCTGCAATCGGTGTGATTTTTGGTTCAGACGGTGTGTTTGTGACGGCCTTGAAAGAGCGATTTGCTTCAATCGCTGACCAAATTACTGATACAGCAACAACTGATTCCAAATAATTGTTGGTTAAGTGTGGTTATGGATAATCAATTTATACTCAATAGCTTAATTGTACCTCTTAGTATTGTCGTTTTTAGTGATTTGTTTTATCGCAAGATTCATAACCACTTAATTCTCTTGTTATTGCTGATCGTAATCGGTAATGGCGCGTTATTTTTTATGGGGTCGGGGAGTTACGCCCAATTGAACTGGCAGCAGGCTTCATCGCAGTTTGGCTGGTCGCTAATCGGAGCGTTATCTGTGTTAGTGATTGGTTTTGCGCTGTTTTCTATTGGTCAAATGGGTGCTGGCGATGTGAAATTAATGGCGGTGTTATGTTTGTTGGTTGGTGGCGAGAACCAAGTGACATTTTTGCTAATCACAGCGTTAGCGGGCGGTTTTTTAGCGTTTATGATGCCTTTCGTACGTGTTATTGAGGTGCTTGGTGCTAAACGTATTTTACAAATTTCGGCACTCGTACCTTGGTTAAGAATCCCCATTCCTGAATCAGCCTATAGTAAACCGACCACGGCGGGCTTGCCTTACGGGTTAGCCATTAGTGCTGGTGCAGTATTGTCCCTTACGACTCCACTTACTCATTAGAGATTGTATTTTCAATGAAAATTTCATCAGTGTTATTTGTCTCTGGTGCACTTGTTATCGCACTTGGCGGTGCTTTTGTTGCGCGAGGTATGATGACCAAGCCGCGCCCAGAGGTTACGCATCCTGTCGTTAAGCAGCAGCCAGCTCCAGTGTATACGCCAGTGTTAATGGCGACTCGTGATATCGAACCAGGCGATTTTATCGATGGTAGTGAAATTCGTTGGCATCAAGTTGACGAAAAATACCCAACAGAACTTTACATCATGAAGGACTCGGTAGATTTGGCGAGTAATTATGGTGCGACCGTTCGCCGCAGTGTCAAAAAAGGACAGTTGATGACTTATGCCATGGTCGTCAAGCCTGGCCAACCTGGTTTTATTGCGTCAGTGCTGACGAAAGGGAAACGCGCGGTGGCTATTCCTACTAATGCTGTTGCCAGTAGCTCTGGCCTTGTGCAAGCGGGTGACCATGTTGATGTGATTCTGGGCATTACTCCCCCTAAGGATGCATCGTCTTCAGCAAGCTCTCGTATTAGTGCTCCGCAAATTGCGTCGCAGACTTTAGTGACCAATGTGCGAGTGTTAGCGCTGAATAATAGGGAACGCAGTGAAGTTGAAGTACGCGACGGCCAATCGAAGAAACAAGAGAAGCAGCTCTACCCTGAAACGGTAACGCTAGAAGTTAGCCCTAAACAGGCAGAGATCTTAGCAGTGGCGAAAGAAGTCGGGACATTACAACTCGCTTTAAGGGCTGTGAACGATTTTGATAGTCACTCTTCTCAAACATCGTTAGTGAATGTAAGTGACGCTGTCACTACTATGTCTGACGCTACCAGTATCTACACTACGTTGCGTACCGAGGGAACTGAGCCGCAAGTCATCCAATATATGGGCGATAAAACATCCCAAGTAACGGTTACCCGTTAATTAATTCTAATGCCTTCATTTATCACAGTATTGTGACTATTAGGAATTTGTATCAATGAAGACTTTTTCGCACAAAAGAAAGTTTTTTGCCTTTATCGCGTTAGCTAATTTAATGTTTAGCGCGGTGTGGGCTCAGCCAGCAATGGCGATGAACCAAAATAATGATGTCAAAGCGCTTACCGCTCAACGGTTTAGTCAGGTTGAAGTGAAAGGGACTGTTCAACTTATGGTGAACAAAGGTCAACTGCTGACGTTGCCCCAAAGTGCCACTAAGGTATTGATCGCTAACCCATCAGTTGCCAGCTTCCAAATGCCTTCTTCGACGAGTTTGTTTGTGTTTGCAAAAAAAGCAGGAACAACGACACTTTACGCGTTGAATGACCAAGATCAGGTGATTTTGGCCACACAGATTAAAGCGGGCTTTAACCTTCCACAATTGACTAAGCAAATTAATACCGAGATCGAAGGTGCAAGAGTCAAACTTTTCAGTTCGACAGAGAATGGCATCATTGTTCGTGGTTTCGTAAAAACCCCGCAACAGGCGAAACGAGTGGTGGATGCTATCGCAGCGTTTACTGGGGGGAGCACTGATGCTAAATCCAGTAAAGGTGGTCAGGGAGCCCAAGGCGCGCAAGGGGGCGGTGGTCAAAGCGTTCGTATCGTGAATCAGTTAAAAGTGGAGTTATCTGCTCAGATCAACATTCGTGTGAGAATCGTAGAAGTCGCGCGCAGTTTAAGTAATGAGCTTGGGTTTAGTTGGGAAGCGTTGTTAGACAATGGGAACACATTCTTGCGCAGTACCAGCTCATCATTGTTTGATGCTTCGACTGGCGCTTTCGCAGGAAGTGATGTGTCAAATGCACTACTTGGCGGAGTGTCACACGGTGGCAATTTTGCTGGCGTATTATCTGCGCTCTCTTCCGATGGATTAGCCAGTATTTTGGCTGAGCCGAACTTAACCGCGATGTCAGGTGAAACCGCTGGATTTGCTGCCGGTGGTGAAGTGCCAATCATCATCACTACCAACAACAACATTACTATTGATTACAAACAATACGGGGTAATCATGCGTATGACCCCAACATTGTTGTCGCCAAATCGCATTAGCCTACATATCGCTCCAGAAGTCAGCGACTTGTCTGATGAAGGGGCTGTTGAACTTGATGGTAACACCATTCCTGCGTTTAAAGTGCGCCGTGCAGACACCACCGTTGAGCTAGCAAGTGGACAAAGTTTTGCTCTCGCAGGGATGTTACGTTCGAATGTGAATGAAACCATTAATGGTGTGCCCGGATTACGTGAAATTCCGTTACTTGGTCACCTGTTTGAATCCTCTTCCCATGACAAAGATGAAACTGAATTGGTCATTATTGCCACCGCTTATGTGGTTAGCCCAACTCAAGCTGGTGAATTACAGACCCCGGGGAAAGGCATTAAGCCTCTCGATAATATTACCCCTAAGCAAGCGACTGCGGGCTATCTGTTCTAAGTATTTGGAGACTTATTTATGCGTTCAACATTTTTTTTAGCACTGGCTTGCGTTTTATTGTCTGGGTGTGAGCATACGATTAATCATTGGCGAGAGGGTAACGAGACGACCGCAACAGGTGAGCATTACCCAATTAAGGTGGCTCCAAGTCTGTCTGCTGTGTCTTTAACGGTATCACCCAATCAAGGTTTAAGTGCGACTTCTCTGCACGATCTCAATACGTTATTGGGTAATCAAGGCCGTATTGAAAGACAGACTATCACTGTTCAACCTTACACCACACAGGGACAGCAGTTCGCTGACAAGTTAAAAGTGGTTTTACAAAATATCGGGGCGAAACAGGTTCGCGTATTGCCAAAAGTTTATCAGGCAGAAAAGCATCATTGGGATTTGCGTGTTCAATCTCAGGCGTTAGTTGTCAGTGTGCCCGATTGTAAGATTCACAACCCAGATACATGGACAACTAAACCTTATGAATCTGTTGGGCCTTTAGGCTGCGCAACCAGAGCTAACTTAGCCAAAATGGTATCAGATCCTGCCGACCTTATCCGAGCAAAATCGCTCGATCTGGCTGATGGCGAGGCGGCGTTGCAAGCGGTGAAACGTTATCAAGAAGATGATCTTAAAGAGCTCATCGATATCGACTTTAACGAAGACTAGAGGGTAACGTTATGAGTGAAGACAATTACCAATATAATTCAGAAGAGCTTGCATCCGTTACGCTGTTTACCACAACGAAAGATGAAGCGGCACTGTATGCCGATCACATCGGGCGCCTTGGCTATGATAGCGAGCAAGTATTTATCGGCAATTTAGATAAAGCGACTGAGTGGGTTAAGGCAAACGTGATTCCCGCAGCGATGTTTGTCGATATTGATCAAGAGCAGTACCCCTTGGAGAGTTTGGCTCGTTTAGGAACGGTGTGTGGCCCAACTTGTAAAATTGTGGCGCTCGGCTCAGCGGTCAATCTGGATTTGTACCGCAATATGTTGGCACAAGGCATTTTTGATTATTTGTTAAAGCCGGTGACCTTAGATCGCTTAGCCAATACCCTTAACAGTATGAAAAAAGGCCAGATTGAAGAGCAGTTAATCGGTCGCACTATTGCTGTTACAGGAGTTAAAGGTGGTGTAGGCGCGTCCACCGTTGCCTATGGTATTGCACAACTGTTAGCGAATCAGCAGCGCGTGACAACCGGTATGGTTGATTTTGACCGTACCAATGGCTGTCTTGGCTTGTTAGCCGGTTTAAAAGAACAAAGTGGTTTGGATGGCGTACTTAAATCCGACAGTATTGATGTACGATTTTTAAATCGCTCTATGACGAGCCTTTCCGACAAGCTGTCTCTACTGAGCCATACGCCCGATTATCAAACAGCGATGCAATTACTGAGTGAAGAGCAGGTTCTGAGTCTTGGAGGCACGCTGTGTCAGATGTTCAATCAAGTAGTATGGGATATCCCAGCGGGCCAACCTCAAGGTGGCATTGATGTATTAGCTTGTGCACACACTAGAGTTTTAGTGGCTGATTACACCATAGCCGCCGCGCGCAATACCCTGCGCTTGATTCAAGAAATTGGTGATGAAAGTGAAGGGCAACGCATTGTGATTGTTGCGAATGCTCGTCATGAAAGTAGCCAAGTTATCGCGCGCAATGAATTCGAAAAATTTATTGGACGCTCGGTCGATATTGAATTGCCATCGGCGGGAAAAAACATTGAACAAATGCTGCTTAAAGGTCCGTTAAATATTGAAAATACAGGGCTGTTTGGTGATACGCTGGCTGAGTTAGTCGATATTATTTGTGGTCGCCCAACGAGCAAGAAGGGCAAGCGTGCGTTGCTCTCTAAGTTGACCTCTGCGTTTGAGAGGAAAGCATCATGATGATGAAAGCGACACGTAAAAAATTTCGTGAGCCGAATCGGGAGCCGCAGATAAAAGAGGTTCCCACTGAGGAAGTCGCAACGAAAGTGGATCGTGCACAGGCTGCGCAAAGCAGTGATACTCAAGCAACAAACAGCAATTTACGCTTAGTGCGTGATTATCTGTACGAACAAATTGATCCGATGAAGGTGGCTTCTATGCCACCTGAAAAGCTCAAGCAGCAAATTAACGAGATTATCTCATCTATTTGTGATGAGCATCGTCTGCAGTTTTCAGCGGAAGAAGAGCGCCATATCGGTGCGACCATGTTCAACGAAATGATCGGCATCGGCCCCATTCAGCCTCTGTTGGCAGATGAAAGCGTCAACGATATTTTGGTCAATGGTGCGGGACAAGTCTTTGTTGAACGCTTCGGCAAGTTGGAGCTAACCCCCATTCATTTTATTGATGAAGAGCACGTGTTTAACATTGCTCAGCGGATTGCAGCACGAGTCGGGCGGCGTATTGATGAAACACACCCTATGGTGGATGCTCGTCTTGAAGATGGTAGCCGGGTCAACATCATTACCCATCCACTAGCATTGGATGGCACCACCATCTCTATTCGTAAATTCATGCGCCGTAACATGTCGTTAGAGATTCTAGCGGATAAAGGTGCAATGAACGACGAGATGATCACAGTCCTCAAACGGGCCATGAACGCGCGTTTGAATGTGATTATTTCAGGTGGTACGGGGGCAGGTAAAACTACGTTGCTCAATGCATTATCACAAAACATCAGTAACGACGATCGCATTATCACCATCGAGGATGCGGCGGAATTGCAGCTGCAACAAATTCATGTGGTGCGCTTGGAAACCCGCCCAGTGAGCGCCGAAGGTTCAGGTAAAGTGGATCAGCGTGACTTGGTACGAAATGCCCTACGTATGCGTCCCGATCGCATCATCTTGGGTGAGGTTCGTGGCGGGGAAAGTTTCGATATGCTGCAAGCGATGAATACTGGCCACGATGGCTCGCTCTGTACGGTGCACGCCAATACTCCTCGTGATGCCATTATGCGTCTGGAAAACATGGTGATGATGGCTAATATGCAGTTGCCACTCGAAGCCATTCGCCGTCAAATCGCCAGTGCCGTTGACCTTATTGTTCAAGTGGAGCGGATGAGTGATGGTGGCCGCCGCGTCGTATCGATTACTGAAGTCTGTGGTATGGAAGATGACGTGATTCAAACTCAAGAATTGTACGCGTTTGCCACCAAAGAAATTGATGGTCATGGCAAGGTTCATGGTGATTACGTATCAACGGGACAGCGTCCAAATTTCTATAGCACACACGCTCATTATTTTAGGGAGAATAACTAATGTGGGATGGTATTACTCTTGCCATCTTTGCGCTGTTATTTACCACGATCCTCGCTGGTCGCCACGCTTATGTGACTGGCAAGGAGCGTAAAGCGCGAGATCAATACTTTGCTGATCTTAAGCAAATTGTCATCGGTGATGAAGTTAACGCTGATATCGACAGTAATGATGAAATTCGCCGCCTGATAGAAGATGATCGTTTCAGTCACCTTCCCTTAATCGGTACATTTGCGCAACGGTTTTGGACGGATTTGTCGTTATTGGGATGGCAAGACACTTGGAAAAAACGTGCGACGGTGATTCTGATTCCATCACTGTTGGTCGCCTTAAGTGTCGCTAAATCGTCAACCTCACCTTTGTTATTAGCATTTTGTTTAACCATCACGGTATTTGTCGCGATCGTGGGTATCGCTTATTTCCATGCGATGCGCCGTCATTTAACCGAGTTTAAGCAAAATTTACCTCAGGCGATTGATTCTATTATACGGGCTGCGCGAGCCGGCGTTCCCGTGACGAATACTTTTGCAATGGTTGCTGATAACTTGCCAGGCCCATTGGCCGCCGAATTTTTGTTAATTGATAATTGGCTAAAAGTGGGGATTCCCCTGCGTGAAGCCATGCGAGATTCCGCCGCGCGAGTGCCATTAAATGAATACCGCTTCTTTGTCGTGATTTTGATTATCAACCAAGAAACCGGTGGTAAATTGAGTGAAACCTTAGAACGTCTTAGTGAGACGTTACGTGCTCGTCAAGAGTTGGCGCTCAAGATTAAAGCAAAAACCTCTGAAGTTCGTGCTTCGGCAACAATCGTGGCATTACTCGCACCGCTTTCGTTGGCTTATATGTCTTTTAATTCACCGAAAGACTTCGAATTTTTAATTAACGATCCAACAGGCAACAGCGTATTAATTTATGCCGGATGCAGCGTTTCGCTTGGATTAGCGATCACTCACTTCATGATTAAGCGAGTTATACGATGAACGAACAAGCTTTTATGTTAATTGGCGTTGGATTGATCTGTTTAGCCATCGGAATTTTACTGTTAGGACTGCATTGGCGTACTCGCCAAATCAGTTTGGCTGAGCGCCTTAATGTGATACACCATGAAACAAGTGCTTTAGATGACGCCATTGCACGTAATCAAGGGGAATCATGGTTTGAACGCTATCCGCTATTAGTGCAGTTTTCCAGTATGGGTAACCACTTATCAGGTACTCAAACCGATAGAATGAAAACCCACCGTTTACTGGCAATGGCGGGGTTTCATGACCGACGCTATATCGGTTTATTCACGTTCGGCAAATATGCGTTGGGTGTGCTCAGTGTTGCGCTATTTCTTACCTTCGGATTAGACAGCGGTCACCGCCTGAGCATGTCCGGACTGGCGGGTAGCTTGATGCTGATGTTTTTAAGCGGATTTGTCATTGAAATGTGGTTAAAAATTCGCGCTTCACATCGCGGCCAGCGCTTGTCAGATAACTTACCAGATGCCCTTGATCTCATGGTGATTTGTGCCGAGGCTGGCTTGCCTTTGGCTCGTATTCTCCAAGTTGTGTCCAAAGAATTGGCTTTTTCTGCACCTGAAGTCGCGCAGGAGCTGGGATACACCCAAATGGAAATGCAGATCCTCAGTGATCGACGCCGAGCATTGCTCAATCTTGCTGAGCGCTGTGGGGTCGATAATATCTCTGCGATGGTGGCAACCTTAGTGCAAGCAGAGCGTTACGGCACACCTCTTTCTCAAGCGTTAAAAACCATTTCTGAAGAGAGCCGCAAAGCGTTAGTCCTTGAGCTAGAGGAAAAAACGGGTAAATTACCTGCGCAGCTTAGTGTGCCATTAATGACGTTAATTCTTCCCCCAGTCATTGCCATGATGGGCGCTCCAGCGATGGTGCGTATTGTCCGTATTCTGGCGAATTAAAGAGATATTGAAATGAATAAATTACTGACAAGTGCTTGCCTCATGTTGCTGATGCTTTCGGGGTGTGCGAGTCACTCTGGTCTGAATAAGGATGCAACCGTATCAAGCCCAGAAAACGCCCAAGAGGCGTTGAAATTGGCGCATATTTTACGTGATAACGCCAAATACAAAGCGGCTTATGAAGTTTATGAAAATATGGATAAGAAGCATCAACTTAAAGATGCTTATGTCTTGGAATTCGCGACGGTTGCAGCATTAGTTGTGTCTCCGAGTCAGGCCGTGATGTTATTTGAACGTGCGGCCGATACCCTAAAAGGGCACATCGAACCTGAACAGCAAGAAGCGATTGATCTCGGTCTAGGACGAGCTTATTTGCAGTTGGCGCAGCGAGAAGAAGCAAGTCAATATTTGCATCATGCACTAACGATTAACCCTAACAATGTCACAGCGCTCAATGGATTAAGTGTTATTGCTAACCTCAATGGTCATACCAAGCAAGCACGGGCGTTGTTACAAAAGGCCATTAAAATCGAACCCAATAATGACATGGTCTTAAATAATTTAGCCATGACCTATTTGGTGACTGGTGAGACTGATAGAACAATCGAATTATTACATGCGCGCCGGGCAGGGTTATCTTTGTCAGGTAAGTTGAATCTAGCATTGGCTTACATCCTAAACGAACGGAGTGATCAGGCCCGTAAATTATTGAATCTTGAACTCCCTGCCGATAAGACTGAACGGGTTATCGCTCAATTTGAGCAGTTGCGTCATCGTGTTCAACAGGGGCGCCCATTAGCAACAGAAATTGCCTCGTTATCACAAGTGCCTATTCAACTTGAGGAGGAGAACTAAATGCGAACGGCCATTCGTTGTTTAAGGCGAAAGCAGCAAGGCATTGTATCGTTAGAGGCCGCACTGATATTTCCAGTATTGCTGTTTATTTTGGTGATGTTTTTCGAGTTAGCAAGAATTGCGTTAGTGATTACTGTTGTGAATACCTCACTCGAGAGAGCCGTACAAAACCTGCGTAGTGATGACGATTTTTATTCATTAGGTGAGGCACAATTGAACTCGCTTATTGTTGAGCGGGTGGCGAGTTATTCTTATGATTTAGTGGATAAAAAGAATCTAGAATTAGAGCTTAATACGTTTGCCACCTTAGGCGATTTTTCCGGTACTACAGACAGTAGTGGGAGTCGTGATGCAAATGATGATGACGATACGCCAACGTATGCCAATGCGCCGATCTTGAATATTACATTAACGCTTAATCAGGATTTTATAACCCCTCTTCCGCAGCTGTTTGATTTAGGGAGTTCTTATCAACATGAATTCCAGCAGATATTGGGTGATTTAGTGATCGATGGTGACGATGAGGACGACTCATGAAACGTCGAATAAAGCGCGTTGCTGGCCTTGCAATGATAGAGTTTACTTTAACGGTGGCTATGTTCGTTGCCACTATGTCAGTTGCTGCTGATCTTTATATGATTAACCGCACTCGAGGAGAGTACGATCGAATTTCACACACCTTGGCTTCGGTGTTATCTGTACAAAGTTATTTGAGTTCGGAAGACATCGATCAGCTATTGTCCGCAGCGATACCATCCAAGGAAATAGGTGATTATGAACTTCATATTTATAAAGTAAATTTGGATCGAAGTATGGATTGGAAGCCGTTACAAAGAGGAGAATTATCTGGCATATGCCCGACGTTAAATTCAGGAGATGTGTTCAGCAGTGATTTACCCGAAGAAGACAGTGACAATAGTGATGATGCCATTATGGTGGTTCAATTGTGTGGTGAGTCTGGTGGGCTAACGCCATTTGCCTCGTTGATCGACAATAAAGTCATGGCTGTCACCGCGTATAACCGAACGCAATACAATGATATCGATGTGGATAAAACATTAGCGGCTGAGTTAGGTGTTGATGAAGAGGATGACGATGAATAATAAGGATAATTCACCATCAGCGCTTAAGCGTTGGATCTACAAAATCATTGCTGTTTTGAGTTTAGGTATGGCGGTATTAGGGATTCTATTACCTGGCCTGCCTGCCACGGAGTTTATTATGTTGGCTGCATGGGCAGCAGCAAAAGGGTCACCGACTATCCATCATTGGATTATGTCGGTCCCTTATTTTAAAAATATAATCGACAATTGGCGTAATGGTGGCATGATTTCTCGCGCTAACAAAATCCAATCCGCGATTTCAATGCTGTGCTGTTTGGGAGTGCTTATCATCATGCATGTACCGGTCAAATTGATACTGCTTGCCGCCGTTGGTATGAGTATTGGCGCTTTTTTCATTTGGCGCCGCCCTGAACATGCCTCTTTGGTCTCTGATAAAGTTTTGTAGTATAACTCATTGTTTAATAGTTATTCTTATACCGGAAGATACACATGCAATGGGATTGTAATCAGCGACAGGTAATGTCTCATATCAAAGCCATCTATTTCGATTTAGATAATACCTTAGTGCACAGAAATGCCAGCATTGATCGCTTTTCTGAGGGTTTTGTGCAGCGCTATGCGAGTTTACTAAGGCATGTGTCTTGCGAGCAAGTGGCAACTTTAATTAAGACGATAGATAACGGCGGTTATCTTGGTGATAAACGCCGCTATCGAAAAATATCCCAGGCGATCGGGTCTGAGCTCTCTACGCAACTTTGTTGGCAACAGCCCATAGCTGCTGAGTACCTAGAGCGCGACTGGAAAACCCATTTCCCTCAATCCACCGTTGAGATGCCCAATGCTACAAAAGTGCTAAATGAGTTAGCAAAGAAAGGCTACTATCTTGCGATTATTTCCAATGGTGGCCAGCAAAGCCGAATCGATACGCTGGCAGACACGTCATTCTCTCCACTAATACACCATCTCGTGAGTTCCGAGCAATTCGGTGCGAAGAAACCTGATCCCGCTATTTTCCTTGAGACGATAAGCCAAGCCGGCTTTAAACCAAATGAGTGCGTGTATGTTGGCGATCATCCGGTAAATGATATGCAAGGCGCTTACAATGCCGGTTTGCATCCCGTATGGTTCGCTGGTTTTCACGAACAAGCAGGGCTACCAACACCAGCTTATGTCATACAATCCTTATCTGAGCTGTTGGGTTTAGTTATTTGATTTGGCCAATAAAAACACCTGCATTATGCAGGTATTTTTGCATTAGCAATGATTAAAATTCTGGTTTGCGGCCAAACCCAGTTAGCACCGAAAGCAGCAATACGACAAACAGCACTATTGGGTAGATAAATGCGCCAGCTACGGCATTGGGAGAGACGCTACTCAGTGCCGATGAAATAAAAACAAACACACTGAAAAATGGAATGACAACTCCCAAGGTGTTAGCAAAACCATCGAGCATATTTGCACGCCGATAGGGATGGATATTAAGCCGTTGTCCCGCTTCGTTAATGATTGGCCCAACGGTAAGAATCGTCGCACTAGTAACGCCACCGAATAGGATGGTAACGATATTCACTACCACAGCACATACAATTTCAAATCCACGCTGTGTTTGGCAAAAGGATGAACGCATTAAGCGATCAGTTAATGACTCTACGACTTTTGCAGAGCGTATAATGCCCATGATTCCAAAAATGGAGACGACCAATACAGCGGTTCCCATCATGCTTTGAATACCATCGGCAAGAAAACCTGTAGCGTGATTACCTAAAGTACCATCGGAGTGAAATACTTGATTGATATCGAATATTCCACTTATCAAACCCAATACAATACCAAATGCTAACGCCAAGCTGGTTGCGATAAAAATGTTATTGGTAAGTTTAGAAATGACCAATAAGACCAGCACTGGAAGTAGCATTAATAGATTAAATGCAGATGCGTGTTCAATTGCCTTGGAATAATCCAATGCATGATGCGCAGCTATTAATAGATAAATACCTACTGTGATAACAGCGGCGATTATTGAATATTTGAAACGGGAACGAACCACTCCGCCGATATCTGATGATTTACCAGATCGTTGCATCACCTGTGTTGAGGCGGATGCAATGGTAGTATCGGAAATAGGTGCAAGGTTATCGCCAAAAATACACCCAGATACAATTGCCCCAGCTAACATGGCACCATCAACTCCTATGGCACTGCCCGTGTGGAAGAACACAGGAAAAGCAGCAAACATTGTACCGATAGAGGAGCCAGTTGAAGTAGCAACAATACATACTGCCACAAAGGTAAAGGCAATAAACCCAACTGCGGAAAAATGAAAAGATTGAGCGAACCAAATCAAACCATTTGATAAACCACTGACTTTGATCATTTGTGAAAACATACCAATCAGTAGCAATAACAAAAAGATGGTGACGCTTTCTTTGCTGGCAATTCCTTTTAATACAGCCTCCCAATATTTCTCTTTATTGGTTGCTAAAAGACCAGTAATCATTAAACCAAGGAAAGCGGCTCCAGCCAATACATGCATATCGTAGGTCATGTAATGGGTAAATAGCACCATGCAGGAAAGAAAAAATAATGCGAGTGGTAGCAGTGCAATTAGCTGGTTTTTAAAAATAGGAAGATCGTTATCTTCAACGATCTCATTGGTTTTATTTAAAGTTAATGAGACCATCTTTTACCCTCTCGCAAGCGTTGAACAATTGAACATCATCACGGAAACAGCCATAAATAAGGCGAAGATAACCCTCGAAGCCTTTCCCGTACTGACCTCCTGGATTAACTAAAACGTTTTGATCTTGCAAAATAAACTGAGTGATATCAGCACCATTACCAATGTTCTCGACATTAATCCACTGTAGGATGCCGCTTTCTGGTGCTTGGCAGCTCACACCTTGAATACTGTTAAAAATCTCGCAAACAGTCGCGCGACGATTGGCTAGTCGTACCTGACGTTCATTAATGATGGTGTCATCGTGAAGGGCTGCTATCGCGCCAGCACATGAAAGATGTGAAGGAGCACCAAGAATGTTCACTGCAGCCCCATAGTATTTATCAATCAGGGTATCGCTGGTATAAATGTAACCTATGCGCAAACCGCTAAGTCCATAACCTTTAGACATAGAACATACCGTAACTGTGCGTTCTAGCATTTGTGGCAGAGAGGCAGGTGCGACGAATTCAATCCCATCAAAAATAATATCTTCAAACGCTTGGTCACAAATGAGGATAAGGTCATTCTCGATAACAAATTCAGCAATATCAGCAATTACTTCTTTACGATAAACTACGGATGTTGGGTTATTCGGGTGACAAATCACCAGCATCTTAGTGTTTGGCGTCAAGTGTTTTTCAAGTTGAGATTTTTCAATTTGGTAGTTGTTCTCTGCCTGAGTGGGAACCTCAATAGCTTTCGCTCCCATCAACGAGATATTGACCATATTATTTGGGTAAGTTGGCGTAGGCACGAGAACTTCATCGCCGCTTTCAAGAAACGGGTACATGGCATAAAACAAGCCAGAATCAGACCCCGGAGTGACAATGATGTTGCGGCTAGGGTCGAGATCTAAGCCCGTTTGACGCTGAATTTTATCTGCGATAGCTACTCTAAGTTCTCGAGGACCAATTGGCATGACATAGTGTGATGAGACCCCATGGTTGACACTGTCTATCAGGGCTTGTTGTACACTCGCCGGCATTGCTGGGTCAGGGAAATCAGGGTCTGCCCAAGCAAGGATAGTTCCGCCACTTTCAATGATTTTACCTGCACCTTCACCAACATCTGCCTTGATGACGGAATCGAATAAACCGCCAGTCACGTTATGAAAAGGGGCTTTAATGTGTTGTTGCATGAATTCCTCCGTGAACTAAATACGTGTGCTACACGTCATGCGTAATAAAAGTTTTCTCAAGTTGATAAAAAATTATCATTTAGGTGCGAAAAAAATTATTTAATCGCTTGTAAGTATCGGTACATGGTTGCCTCTGACACCTTCAGTGTTTTGGCGACTTGGTTGATTGAGCCTTTAATCAAAAATACGCCTTTTTTATCGAGTTCTTTTACCACGTCAATTCGCTCTTCTTTGGTCAAGTGATTGATATTATGAATTCGTTTTTGAATAAGCTCATCAATTACATTGACTGGTAAGCTATCAATCGTTGGCACCAAGCGCTCAGAGACAACATGCGCTTCTTGCTGCTGGGTTTTTCCTAATATGCTTGATACCGCATCAAAGACATTCTGGAAATGGGTTAAATCCTCATTAATACAAAGTAAGCCAACTAGGTGATCTTGCTCTTTAATAAAAAATGTCGACGAATGAAATCGAGTATTGTTCTCTGCCGCGCTGTTATAGATTTGGGTATAATCACGGGTTAAATGATCCTTGTTACGCAAAACCTTTAACACCAAGTCGGTTGCAGAATCGCCGATCTCTCGGCCACTTATATGACCATTACCGATATAAGTAATTGAATGTTCTAAATTACTCAGGTCATGAACCACAAATTCACAGTTTTGCATCTGTTGTGCCAAAAAGGCTGCTATACGTTTAAATAGTTCTAACTGATTGTTCATAATGGTTTTATTTCCAACAAGTTCCTCTCAACTGTCAGTGACTTAGCGGCTTGTCTTGCACCTTTTTATGTTCGTATGCACACAAAAAGAGCAGATAACTTGCCTTAATGATTAAAAGCGCTTTGATTTGTCACTTAATTCATGAGTTATCAATATTTGTGCCGTAATGGAGTATTCACCTTTTGCTTAGTTCTGCTATAAATAACCTCCTTTCAACGCAGTGATGACACAGGCGCGAGTCTATGCCGTCATCCTGTGAGCGTTTTTGTGGCTGATTTGGAGTAACTCATCACTATGCCCGTATTATTAAGTAGCGTTTTTCTTGGCGGCTTAGTGGCGCTGTATTGGTTTTATGCCTGGCCGATGATCATTCCGCTCTATTTTGGCTTGATGAGCCTGATTACCTTAGTCATTTATGGCGTGGATAAACGTGCGTCGATCAAAGGCTGCTGGCGAACGCCAGAAAAAACATTGCATGGTTGGACATTACTGGGCGGTTGGCCTGGGGCGTTGATAGGGCAGGCACTTTTTCGCCATAAAACACAAAAACAACCATTTAAAACCTGGTTATGGCTTTGCACCTTACTCAATATCATCGCCGTGGTCGTGTTATATATTTACCACCAGTCGCTGCTGCAGGCTGTACACAGCTGGATTCGTTTTGATAGCTAAAAACTGGCAAATTATGACACCGTGCTCATAACTGTTGTGCCGACTTTACCCTTACTGAGTGAATCGTTATAAAGCGCGCTGAATTTACGTGATGGCGATACGATGGATAATCGTATCCTGCTTTTTATGTCGATCAATGAGCGCGTTGCCTAAGAGTGAAACTATTTTCTCTGAAATAGCATCTTGAAGTGATTGGGTAGAGATGGTTTTTTTAATGATAAAACGTCATTGGGTTAGCATTACCATGCCTTTTGTTAAATAGCTATTTTAATTGATAAAAGGCTCGATAATTGGTCTTGACCAGACATTAACTTTCTCTTAGCTCGCGTCTTGTTTCATATCACAAAATTCAATGTTAACTTTTGCTGATTAGCGTTGACTTATACAATCTTGATCACTATATTTAGTTGCTAATGCAACTATTGCACTGACAACTAAAGGTGACTCTTCATGACAGACGACGAAAAAGACGAGTTTTTTCCCTACATTTTGGACAACATTGGTTTCCTATTAGGTAAAACTGATCAGTTAAAAGATCGTTTGCTCGATCAGTATCTCGCTTCGCCTGAAATGATTGAAGAACTCACGGCAACGCAAGCTAAGGTATTGTTTCAAATTAAAAAATTTGAGAATTATCGTCCTTCCGATATCGGAAAAATGCTCAATGTCGATAAAAGTAGCATCACTCGTATGATCGACCGTCTGGAAAAGAAAGGGCTGATTAAACGCTTACCCGACCCGGATGACCGTCGTTCGTTTCTCTTGGATTTGACTGAAAAGGGCCGCTTAACCGTGGAGCATGGGATGCCATTAGCTATGAACGCATTAGATGAATTAGAACAGGCGTTAACGGTGGAAGAAAAACAACAACTTCGTCACTGCCTTAGAAAAATAGTGATGTCGTCCATCGATGACGTCTGTTTGCAGCAATTAAAACGGGGAACAAAATGATTAAATTGACGCCTTTGGCCGCCATTCTCTCTGTCACATTTTTATATGGCTGTGCTGCGCCAAGTAATATCAAACCCACTAACCATATGAACCAAAAATCGATTTTGGAACATAGTCAGAGTTTGGCTCACGCACATCTTTCTGATGCCGCTTGGCCAAAACAGGATTGGTGGACGGTATTAAATGACCCACAGCTTAATCAACTGATTGCGCGTGCTCTTAAAAATAGCCCTTCAATTCAATTGGCTAACGCGAATCTAAAGAAAGCATCAGCGTCTGTCATGGCGGCGGATGCGCAATTCGATCCTACCCTAGACGCGCAAGCAGGGTTGGCTCGAACTCGACTCTCTCGTTCAGAAGATTACAGCTATCAGGGTAATCAGTATGGTACGGTTTATAACTTAGGTTTAAACGGTAATTACTCATTCGATTTATGGGGTGGGGAACGTGATGCTTGGGAAGCCAGTGTTAACCAACAACATGCAGCAGCGATTGATCACCAAGCGGCAAAAATCACGTTATCTAGTGCGATTACGACGAACTATATTCAACTAGCGAGTGCGTATCGCCTAAAAGATTTAGCACATAAAGATCTGCAACGTACGCAAGGTATTGTCACGATTACAAAGCGCTTACTCGATAACGGTTTGACCTCGAAAGACAAACTGTACACGGCGCAAAGTAACGCGGCATCTGCGCGACAAACATTGAAAAAACGCACATTGGCAATCAAACAGCTTAAGAATGCGTTAGCAACGTTAGTCGGGGCTGGTCCAGATATCGCAAAAACCATACAACGCCCAAGTTCTGAAATGAGTACCGATCTGACATTACCGGCAAATTTGCCGGCGAATCTTATCGCTCATCGCCCAGATATTGTTGCAGCGAAATGGCGTGTCGAAGCCGCAGTTAAAAATATAGATGCGGCAAAAACAAAGTTTTATCCCAATCTGAATTTAAGCGCGACAGCGGGTTTTAAAGCCATAATGGGCGATGCCATGTTTGAGGATGTCAGTCGTTCATGGCGTGTAACCCCTGCGATTTCATTACCCATATTTACTCAGCATTTAAAAGCAGATTTGATTTCCGATACGGCCGATTACGACAGCGCGGTCGCGCAATACAATCGCACATTGGTTAACGCGCTTGGGGATGTTGCCGACACGATTTTAGCGCTGAAATCATCAGCCAATCAGTTAAATGATGCGCAAAACAGCGTGCGTTTGGCTGAGAAGAGTTACCACATTACAGAAAAGCGCTATCAATCTGGAATGGGCAGTCAACTCGAAGTTCTAATGGCGGAACAGCGTTTACTTCAAGCTGAATCGGCTTTAACCGAACTACAAAACCAACAACAAGAAAAGCAAGTAGCCCTAGTAAAAGTACTTGGTGGCGGCTTTCATGACACTCAACCCGCAGATGATTCATCCACTGCAGCACATTGATGATTTTTAAGGTTTTATATTATGCAAGATAACAACAGCGAACCCGCGGTGACGAATAACCAACAGAAACGCAAAAAGAGCCTGACCATTTTTGCGCTTGTGTTATTGATTGCTGCTATCTCAAGTAGTTTTTACTACTTCAACTTTGTCGTTGGCGAAGAAGAAACAGAAGATGCGTATGTGAACGGCAACTTAGTGCAAATTACGCCAGAGTTGACGGGCACCGTTACACGCATCAATGTTGATGATGGTGATTATGTGAAACAAGGTCAGCCATTGGTTTACCTTGATGATGCTGATGCCAACATCGCTTTTGAAAATGCTGAAGCAAACTTAGGCCAAACGGTGCGCCAAGTGCGCGCGCTCTTCAACGATCTTGAGCAAGCAAAAGCAGTAGTCAAGACCAAAACGATTGCTTTAGAGCAAGCGCAAAGTGACTACAATCGTCGTAAAAACATGGTCAAAGCGGGCGGCTTATCGCGCGAAGAACTCAGCCATGCGCGTGATGTAATGAACTCTGCAAGCCAAGATTTAGCCGCGGCTAAACAGCAATTGCAAGCGCGTAAAGCTGCGGTACAAAATACGACGGTAGAAACGCATCCATTGGTAAAAGCGGCGATTGCTAACGTGAAGAAAACCTATTTGGACAAACGCCGCACCGTGTTAGTCGCTCCTGTTTCTGGTTACGTTGCCCAACGTAACGTACAGGTCGGTCAACGTATTTCACAAAGCTCGACACTGATGTCGGTTGTGCCATTGAATCAAGTGTGGGTTGATGCCAACTTTAAAGAGACTCAGTTAACAGATATGCGCCTTGGTCAAAAAGTGAATCTGATTTCTGACCTCTACGGTGATGATGTGGTGTTCCACGGCACGGTTGAAAGCCTAGGTATCGGTACTGGCAGCGCGTTCTCTGTGCTACCAGCGCAAAATGCAACGGGTAACTGGATCAAAGTAGTACAACGTTTACCTGTGCGTATCAAACTCGATGCTAAAGAGCTGACTGCGCATCCGCTCCGTATCGGTTTATCCATGACCGCAGAAGTGGATACCTCAAATAAAGAGGGGGCATTACTGTCGCGTACTAGTTCTGATAAAGCGCTGTTTAAAACGGATGTTTACAGCCAGTCACTAGCCGGTGTTGAATCGCTGGTGGATCGCATCATTGATGAAAACGATTCAGCCACGCAAAAATTCTTGGCAAAAGAGTAATAAGGGTCTGCTATGAGTGAGCAGCAACAATTTCGACCCGCGAACATGGCGTTGTGTGTCTTCGCCATTTCGTTAGGCGTATTTATGCAGGTTCTCGACTCGACCATTGCCAACGTGTCACTGCCAACCATCGCAGGTAACATGGGCGTCAGTCTTAACCAAGGTACGTGGGTGATTACCTCATTTACCGTCAGTAACGCGATTGGTTTGCCCATCACGGCTTGGCTAAGTCGCCGGGTAGGGGAAGTGCGTTTGTATGTCGGCGCTCTTATCCTATTTAGCCTGATGTCGTTGATGTGTGGCGTCTCGCAAACCATGAGCCAGTTAGTGGTATTTCGTACCTTGCAAGGTTTGGCAGCAGCACCGTTATTTCCGGTCAGTCAGGTTCTTTTAATGTCGATCTTTCCTAAAGACAAACGGCATATGGCGCTGGCTTTAATCGGTATGGTGGCGGTGGTTGGGCCGATACTCGGGCCAATCTTAGGCGGTTGGCTAACCTATGATTACAGTTGGCCGTGGATCTTCTTTATTAATATCCCGATCGGTATTTTTACCGTGCTGGTGGTATTACAACAGATGAAAGGGCGTCCACACACACCACAAATTGTGAAACTCGACGTGATTGGTTTAGCCACCATGGCGTTAGGTGTCGGTGTTCTGCAAGTCGTACTCGATAAAGGCAATGATCTGGATTGGTTCTCTAACCCTTGGATTATTGGTGGCTCTATCTTTGCGGTTATTATGTTGGTGTTTATGGTGATTTGGGAGCTGACGGATGATAATCCGATCATCAACCTCAAACTGTTTCGTAATCGCAATTTCTGCATTGGGACGATCATCTTAACCTGTGGTTATGCTGGCTTTTTCAGCATCAACTTGATTTTGCCGCAATGGCTACAAAGTAATATGGGGTACACCGCATTATGGGCCGGGCTAGCTTGTGCACCAATGGGGGTATTACCACTGTTTTTAACGCCAATATTGGGCAAGTTTGGTCATAAGATGGACATGCGCGTTTTAGCGGCGGGTTCTTTTGTTGTGATTGCCATGACCTGTTATGCGCGGGCACGCTTTAATACTGATGTGGATTTTGCTACGGTCGCTTGGATTCAGCTCTTTATGGGAATTGGTATTGCTTTGTTCTTTATGCCAATGACGACCATTTTGCTGTCGGATTTGCATGGGTCTGATGTGGCGGATGCTGCGTCGTTATCGACCTTTATTCGTACCATCGGCGCCAGTTTTGCTTCGTCTTTAACCAGTTGGTTTTGGGCGCATAATGCCGCGTTACATCACTCCGTGATGTCAGAGCATATTTCGAGTTATAACCCACTGGTCGCGCAAGATGTTCAGCACGGTGGTTTGTCATATCTCGAAAATATCAATGGCACCATCACCAATCAATCGTACATGATGTCAACGATTGATCTGTTTACGTTCTTGATGGTCATGTTACTGATATTGGTGCCGTTTATCTTCTTTACGAAGAAAGCCAGTGCCGCTCATTAGCGAGCGTAGGTCAGCCATCACGTAAGAAAGCGTATTTTCTTTCGATGTGATGGGTTCTAGCGCAAACCATACAAAGCCTCGTCTCTACGAGGCTTTGTTGTCTTATATTGGTGCATTTGCACCAATATTTACCACGTGGTGAGGTGATCGAGATATTGGTTTTGCTTCACTTTATGTTGGTATTGCATCGGAGTGACATGCACCAGCTTTTTAAACTCACGCAGAAAGTGGGCTTGGTCGCTAAAGCCTAGGCCAGATGCAAGGTCAGTGAAGGTCACGTTATCGAGATGATTAATGCTGTATACCGCAGATTGGCAGCGAATCGCCCGAATAAAAGTCTTCGGTGTAAGGCCAATATCTTGCTGAAATTGTCGTTGTAAGGTGCGGGTGGTATAGCCAGAATAACGTTCTAAATCTTGTACTTGGATATTGCCTTTCTCCGCGCAAATCTTTGCAACTAATTGCGACGTTAAACGTGAAGGGATACGAGCCTGTTTCTGTTCTAAAAAAGAGTTAATCAAATTGACACGAGCCATAAACGAATCGGCTTTCACCACCTGTTCACAAATGTAGTTGCTATCACAGACAACATCAGTAAGGCTGGACTGTTGCTCGATTAATTCAGCCGCAATCACATTGAGAAAATCGGGCACAATACCGGGAATAAAACGCACGCCAAAGTAGGAATGGTGAGGGTTAAAGCGCACTTCACGCGCTTGTAATGTGGTTCCACATACCAAACTTGCTGGGTTTTCATTATCACAATCAAACAGTAAATCAACACAGCCATCAGGGATAGCGATGGTTTCTCCTGCTTCGCTGTCCATCGTAAAACTATAAAAATGGGAAATATAAGGATGTTTGGGCGTTTGATGGGTATAAAACTGCGATGCACTAAGCACAAACCAAGGCTGTTTTGAATGAATGCCCGCAACATGTTGCCTTGCGATAATGTCAGCCATAATTCACTCCTTGTGGGCCTGTTTGTGTGCCATTGTCGGTATGGTTATTTTTCTCTTACTGTAAATTAAGCAAATTTCACGCCATTTAGCGGCCATTTCTCTGAACTTCACTTCACCCTGCCAATGTCGCAAAAATTCAATACAGCACTAAATCACCTTGTCAAACTCAATAACGGCTCATGTCTTTGGCGATAGTTATAGCCCTATCACCAAATTTAGGAACGGCATGTCAGTGATGGATAACAAGTGCAATAGGTGGACGTATGTCAGCAAATACCAAGATAGATTTTCTTTACCTCTCAGAACCCGACATGATCAAAGCGGGGGTTACCGACATGCCCCAATGTGTTGATGCAATGGAAGAGATGTTCGAATTACTCTACAAAGGTGATTACCGCATGGCGGGCGCGAATAATGATTCGCACGGAGCCATGATTACCTTTCCGGAAGAATCTCCTTTTCCGATGATGCCTAAACCAACGGCCGATCGCCGTTTAATGGCTATGCCAGCTTATCTTGGTGGGGATTTTCAAACCTGTGGCGTGAAATGGTATGGCTCTAACATCGCTAACCGCGAAAAAGGCCTACCACGTTCTATTTTGATGTTTATTCTCAATGATGTTGAAACCGGAGCGCCGCTCGCTTACATGTCGGCGAACTTACTATCGGCTTATCGCACCGGTGCGGTACCGGGCGTTGGTGCACGTCATTTAGCACGCAAAGATTCCAAAGTGATCGGTTTACTTGGTCCAGGTGTCATGGGCAAAACAGCGGTCGCTGCCTTTATTTCAGAATGCCCAGAGATTGATACCATCAAAGTTAAAGGCCGCGGACAAAAAAGTCTCGACAGCTTTATGACTTGGGTCGCCGCCACTTACCCACAAATCAAAACCGTTCAAGTGGTGGATACCATTGAAGAGATTGTGCGCGATTCCGATATTGTCACTTACTGTAACTCAGGTGAAACTGGCGACCCAAGCACCTATCCAGAAGTTAAACGTGAATGGGTAAAACCGGGTGCTTTTCTTGCTATGCCAGCATACTGCCGTTTAGATGCGGCAATGGAACAAAACGATGTACGTAAAGTGCTGGATAACACAGGCCTTTACCAAGCGTGGTTTGAAGAAGCGCCAAAACCGGCTCACCACCATATTCCAATTATTGGTGTGCGCTTTATGGATATGATCGAAGAAGGGCTGATTACCTTAGATAACCTAGAAGACATCGGTAAGATCGTTGCAGGGGATGCGCCAGGGCGTAAAAATGATGAGGAAATCATCATCATGTCTGTTGGCGGAATGCCTGTTGAAGATGTAGCTTGGGGCACCAAACTGTATCGCAACGCGCTGGAACAAGGCATTGGTGTCTCCCTTAATCTTTGGGAAACCCCAGCACTGAACTGATCCCTTTTCTATTTGTTATTAATTAACCAGCGTTGGTCGCGTGCCATTTCGCTATCAACGCTCCTCCCTTACTGAACATGACCGCATAATACGCGGGGTAGCTCAGTAACATTCGCCTGCACAAGTTCATGCTGGCCGTGGTTTGTACTGTGTGATCTATAGGAAGTGGTCAGCAGCACTTAAGCCAAAATGCGTTGGATTTGAGTTGGTTGTTACAAAAGGATGAGTAACATGAGTAAAGCAATCTCGTCAGCAAAGCTGGCAATGTTTGAAAAAGCACCAGATAAAGCATCGGGTAAAATGGGTTTGCCAACCATGATGGGCATTTGTATTGGCCTCGTGATTGTACAGGGTGCCATGATTTCGGCCATTCAAGGCATTGGCATAGGCGGCATGGGATTTATCGCTGCGATGATATGTGCGTTTGTTTTGGCGCAGTTTAATGCCATGAGTTTTGCTGAATTATCATTAATGTTTCCAGGTGAAGGCACGCTTGCTACCTACACCAAACGAGCGATCGGTCAATTCCCTGCGATTGTCTCTGTGTTTGCGGGTTATGTGGTGGTGGCGGTGTTAGCACTACCAGTCGAGATGATTTTGGTCGACGCCATGTTAGATAAACTGCTACCAGGTGTTTTTCCTGCGAAGGTGGTTCCGCTGACCATTTTGGCTGTGCTGTGTATCACCAACCTGATTGGTACGGATGTGTTTGCGAAAATACAAAACTCGCTAGCATTTATCTTGGTCGCGGCCTTAATTCTAGTCGGTGTTTGCGCGGTGACAGGCGTAGGTGAACCGCATCCACAGCTAAGCGGCGCGTCTGTTGATTGGAGCTTTACTGGGGTATGGAATGGCAGCTTTATCGGTTTGATTGCATTAGCCATGTGGTTAATGGTTGGGGTGGAATTTATTTGCCCAATGATCAACGAAGTTAAATCGCCGCTGAAAAATATTCCTCGTGCTATGCACTGGTCGTTGCTCCTAATCTTTCTTATCTTCCTTGCTTTTTCTTACGGTGCCAGCGAATATCTAAATGTGGATCAGCTTGTTAATGGTTCTATCCCATACCTAGATTATGTTCATGCGGTATTTGGTCGTGCTGGGTTAGCCATTGCTACATTAATGGGGCTCGCTGCCACATGCAGCACCGTGAATACCTTGTTAGCGTCGATTCCTAAAATGATGCACGGCATGGCAGAAGAGAAACAAGCATTTCCTATCTTTAAAGCTGTGAACCGTTTTAACGCACCATGGGTAGGTATTGTGACCATTGCGGTATGTACCGCAATCCCATTTTTGCTTGTGGATATGGATTCATTAATTGTATTAGTGATTGCTGCCACCACCAGTTGGTTACTGGCGTATATTGTGGCCCATATTGATGTCATGGTATTGCGTCGCCGCTTGCCAGATTATAAGCGCCCTTATCGCACGCCGTTTTATCCCATTCCACAAATCGTCGGCATTATCGCCATGGCGTATGTCGCGTTAAACAATGCACCATCAGCAGAAATGACTCACACGGTGTTTGCCATTACCGGCGGAATGCTTGCCATAATTAGCCTTATCACGGTCTTTTGGGTCAAGTTTTATATGAAACGCGGGCTATTTACCCCAGACATGGATTAACGTTCATTCCCACCGCTTTAAAATCAAAACCCGCTGCGTGCGGGTTTTTGCTTGTTGAGTACATCACCACTCAATAGTGCTTACTTCCTACTCATATCACCGCGGTTTTCTTTTCAAGTCTAACGTTTGTATTTCAACCCATAGTGATACTGCTGCACGCGGGCAAAACACCTATGCTGATCTTAACAAATCGCTAATGCTGAGGATAAGCCATGCAAGCACAAGCTGATATCGATAGTGAACATCAAGCCACCAATGTGATTGCGCTTTATCGGGAGATGGAGTGGCTACAGTTAGTCATTGACCAAGTGATTTGCAGTTATTTAAAGCAAGAAGGGCATGAGCAGCATTGGCTGGATATTGAACCGCCTGATTTACTCTCTGGAACCCCTTATGCGCACATCATCATCGATTGGCAACTCAACATTTTTGAGCGCTTGGCATTAGCGTTAGCCATGGCTCCCAGCCTGAAACCCAATGTGCTCGATACCTTCTTTGGTCTAAACAGCCAGATAGATCGTCCCTTCACTGAATTTGGTGGTGTGAGTGATAAAGCGTTTAGCGGGTTTATTCCCACTGGGCAAACCCTGAATTTTCTAATTAGCGGCAACGACCCGCAGTGGCGCATTTATACGCGTGCCATCCTTGCCAACCAACATCGCCTTATGGCCGAACAGGTCACGCAATTATTGGGGGTGGATGAGGGCGTGCCCAAATGGGCGGGCATTTACCGATTAAATGACGAGTGGCTGCACTATTTTATGACGGGCGAACGGTTACGTCCCGAATTAAGTGCGAGTTTCCCAGCGCATGTATTGGAATCGCCTCTTGAATGGCGTGATTTAGTGTTAGAACACGAGGTCATGGACCAAATTGAAGAACTGCATGGCTGGCTAAAACATGGCCATACCTTGATGAGCGAGTGGCAATTGGCCAATAAGGTGAAACCGGGTTATCGCGCCGTCTTCTTCGGCCCACCAGGTACAGGAAAAACCTTGACGGCGGCGTTACTTGGTAAAGCCACGGGGCGAGAAGTGTATCGTGTTGATTTATCCATGGTGGTCTCTAAATACATTGGCGAAACAGAAAAAAATCTTTCACGCGTGTTTGAAGCGGCCAGTTATAAAGAGTGGATGCTGTTTTTCGATGAAGGGGATGCGTTATTTGGTAAGCGCTCAGAGGGCAGTTCGTCTAATGATCGTCATGCAAACCAGCTCACTGGTTATCTATTGCAAAAAATAGAAGATTTTCCCGGCACGGTCATTATTGCAACCAACCTAAAAACCAATATGGATGAGGCGTTTACCCGCCGTTTTCAAAGCATGGTGGAATTCACTATTCCTGGCCCAAGCGAGCGATTGCAGCTATGGAAAAACGCGTTTAACGGGGTGTGCGAACTCGCACCAGAGGTCGATTTAGCCCGAATCGCCGAACAATACGAAGTGGCTGGCGGGCAAATTATCAATGTGTTGCGCCAGTGTGCGCTCACCGCCATTGTGCGTAATGAACGCATTGTGTATCAAAACGACATTATCACCAGTATTCGCCAAGAGTTTAGAAAAGAGAACAAAATGCTTTTTTAAGCCGGTCGCCAGTCATTTAGCACATGACGGCTTGTGAATATCACGGTAAAGCAAGAGGACCAACAACCATGCTTTCTCAACAGGCAGAACACCATTCAACCCCTAAACAAGCGGTGCATCTTTCGGCCATCACCCAACGTAAAGTGGGCCAATTTGCCCAAACGTTAGAGGATTACCGCCCAGCCACAGTGCAAAGACAGGCCAATAAAACCGGCTTGCCCGATAACTTAAAAAGCGGGATGGAGAACATCAGTGGCATGAGCCTTGATCATGTGCGAGTGCATTACAACTCGGCCAAACCCGCTGCGGTTCAAGCGTATGCCTACGCGCAAGGCAGTGATATTCATTTAGGCTCGGGGCAAGAGAAACACTTACCCCATGAACTCGGGCATGTGGTGCAACAAGCCCAGGGGCGCGTGGCTCCCACCACCTCCGTTGGTGGCATGGCAGTGAATGATAATCCCGCCCTAGAGCACGAGGCGGATACCTTGGGGGCGAAAGCGTTGCAGGCGAGGGTGATGGGGTAGGGTGTTGCTTCGATTAACACCATATTTAACGCCAAGTTTGAGCAGGCATTGTTACCATCTCAAAGGTAAAGGTGCGAAATCGTGTGTTCGTCAGTTACAACAGGCGGTGAATCATTATCGATATGTTTGCCGAAGTGATGTGGATTCCTATTATGCATCGATTGATCAAACCATTTTATTGCAGCAACTAAAGCAGCATGTCACGGATGAGGGGTTACTAGCGTTACTAAAACGTGCTCTCGAACGTGTTGATGATCATGATGGGTTGCTCAATTGGCAAACGGTTGGGTTAAGTAAAGGCAGCCCGTTGTCACCCCTTTTGGGCGCGTTGTACCTGCAGGAGATGGATCAAAGCTTAGGCGGTTATTGTGAGGCTCGTGGGCTTCAATATTATCGGTTTATGGATGATTGGATAGTGCTTTGTCAAACTCGGCGCCAACTTCGGCATGTGGTGAAATTGATGAATCAAAGCCTTGCCAAAGTAAAGCAAACCAAACACCCATTTAAAACGTACATCGGTCGAATCAAAGAGACAGGATTTGATTTTCTTGGCTACCGATTTACGCCCAATCGTGCGTTAACCCCAGCCTGGGCAACCATTGCCAAGCATCGCAGCAAACTCTTGCGGCTTTATGAGCAGGGCGCGTCGTTACAACGCGTTGCGGAGTATGTGAAGCGTTGGGTGATATGGGTCAACAGTGGGGTGAATCAAGTTGTAATGAATAGCGAGCTCGACTTAGTCTGTGAGATTTTTAATGGTCGAGTGCTTGTGAATGATGTGAGTGCATTGCTGAATTTGATTCGTTAATGGCGTTTTAATTGATTAATAAAATATAGCGGTGACACATATCGTTATCTGGCGTTAAAGGCTTCCGGGGTTAAAAAAACATCGTGGCATTCTTTTAAAACGCGTTGATTATGAGAGGGACTGGAACTGCATAGGTCTTGGCGCTGCGAGAACGTTCTAGTTCGGAAACGGCGGAGATGTATATCCATGTAACGACAAGGGATTGAATAATATCGGTTCGCGATTGGATGGGATGGATATTTAAACGGATGGTTCAATAACGACAAAAATGAGTGTTGTTAGACCGGAATTTGATGAAGAGATAGGGGGGATGGAAGTCGCCTTTCTGTGTCTGAGGGTGTATTAGGCAACTGAAGAAAGCCTATAACATCCACCAATGAAAAAATTAAAAAAAAAGGTTTGAGACATGTATGAACAAGTAGAGAAGCCGAAAGAGAATAAGAGTAGGGCTGTTGATCATTCTGTTGCTCAGAAGAAAAATCAAATGAATCAAAGTTATGGTTTTGTGGATAATCGACCTGAACTGATCTTACAACAAAGGTTAAAAGGTAAACTGAAAACTTCGAACGTGCAAAATGGAATACAAAATCAATCATTTATCATTCAAAGAAATCAGTTTGAACAGCTTAAAGTAGAAGAAAAACCATTTATTTTTAAGAAGAACATACGGCCCTATGTTGACGAAAATCAATTTGGTCATGTTTTTACAATCGAATTAGGAATATTAGCCCCAGAAGAATTGCTTTGGCTAGAAAAAACAGATAAGCCATATCTCTCCTCTATGCAGGCTGATAGTTGGAATAACATGGCCAATATCGGTGCTGGTTCTAATGTTTTCTCAGATTGGGAGAATGTTGTTGGAGAGGTGGAATACAAGACTGTAAAGTTTGTAGATCCTCCTAGCATTAAAAAGACTCCAAATAACTACAGAAAACTTGAATTCTATATTCATGTGCTGGGAAATGAACGTAAGGATATGATTACATTGACCGCAATACAAGAATTGCAAACAGATGGTGACGGAGAAATATCCAAATCAAGTTTTTCTTTTCTTGATGAAAAAGTATATAAATCTGGCTCAAGTGAAGATACAGAACTTTCAAATCCTTATTGGGACGATGATGAATAAGCCCATAACAATGACTAACGAAAAATTAAAAGGTCTGAGATATGTATGAACAGGTAGAGAAAACAAAAGAGAATAAAAGTTGGGCAGTTGTGAATTCTGTTGGGCAAAAGAAAAGTAATGGGAAGCAAGGTTTTGGGTTTGTGGATAATCGGCCTAAAGCAATTGTTCAAAGAGTTTTCAGTGAGTCGCTATACAATAAACAGGTCAATTTTATTAAACAGTGGAGATCGTTTGATGAGATAAAAAAGGTGAAACCAAAAAATCAATATTCAGACTCACAGATTCAGGAGATTTACGAGAAGGGGAAAAACAGCTTCTTTGTGTTTGATATTCGGGATCTCTATAATAATAGAACAAATATTGATGAATATATACATAAAGAAGAGCGATCAGTAGAAGAGGAAAGCAGCTCGCATTCAATCTCTAAACATCTAGCTGTAGATGATGAATATTTACGTGAAAGAGTAGAAAAAGAACCAAAAGTAGATAGGGCAACGAGATTTACAGCCAAGATTAAAGTTGAAAAAGCAATGCAATATTGGATTAAAAATGGTCAAAGAATACTTGCAGAGTATGGGGATAATCTGGGAGGAATCTTTTCGGATATTCTTGAGCTTAGGCAGAAACACAAGCAGTCAATGACGCCTAAAGATATCAAACCAGTTATAGCTGGTTCAGAAATAATGTTACCAGTTAAAAATTCAGGATATATCTTTGAACTCCAAAAAGTTCCAGACCCTAAAAGGGCTGGAGGAAATTGGAGTATAGATTGCAAATGGAAAGCAACAACATTAGCGGAATATTCTAAAAAGGCGATAGAAAAATCTGATCTAGAATTCTACGATGTGCGGGAGCCTGCTACAATTTTCCCTCCTAATGGAGTGGATATGAAAGTTAGCGTATCAGACGATGGACAGCTTGAAGTAACAGTCCCTGAAGATGTAATGGGTACCTTTTTCTAAGCCTTAATCATTCAAACCTATAACAAAACCTAAAAGCCATTGAAAACGTCTTTTAGCCTAATTGTTACGAGGACACACCTTAAGCGGTAGTATGAAGAAATTTAACGAGGACACACACCTTAAGCAGTATGAATTTAACGAGGACACACACCTTAAGCAGGAATCAGTTCAAAGATATCGATGCTATAGATATTGGACGATAAAATCCTACGTGGTGCGTTCGTAGAGAAATGAAGGTAATTGATATTTATAGTGAAAAAGGTATGTGAGAACAATCAGAGGTAACGATGGTTTATAGCTGACGATTTATCACTCATTTCATTATGAAATCAGTAATCCTACCATTCGTTTTTTGCCCAATTGGGTTTTGGCTTTATCGAGTCCTTTGGATGAGCCAACCCATGCTTTGGGTTTCTTTTCTAGTTCGGTACATAGCGTTAAACACTCTTGCTGGGGCAGAGAGAGACGATCAAGTATCTCGGGCATGCGGTTATCAATAAACCCGCGCTTATCTTCTCTAATCTGCCTACCCACCCAGTCAACCAACTCAATATAATCCATCAAACGAAATGGGATCCCCTGATGCTTATCTTGGTGTTCATACCCGAGAAAGTTAGCGAGTGACGGCGTACAGGTTTCGCCACGTTCTAAGCTACCTAAGCGCGCTTGTATTGAAGTGTGATCGGATTGCTCAGGGCAATCCGCCATTTTTGCTCTTATAGGGTTGAGATCGACATAAGCCATGGCGGAAAGCAGTGCTTTTTCGTCCAATAAGGCCTGAGATTTAAACCGCCCTTCCCAAAATCGGCCAGTGCATCGGTCCTCTTTATTCGCTTGCACGGCAATATCGTAGTTAAGCTCTCTCATAAACCAACTTAGGGAATACAAACGATGACGCCAAGTCTCGATCAGGTGGTCACACGTGTGTGATTCAGCTTTTGATTTGAGCTGGTTTGCCAGCCAACGCTGAATAATGACAGGGGTTTGATGTTCACTGCACCAACGTTCTACGACTTCAAGGTCAGAAAGGGTAGCGGCGGCTTCTTTATCAACAAATGCTACGAGGTGATAATGATTGCTCATGATGGCGTAAGAACAAATGCGAATGCAGTATATCGAGGCTAGGGCCAGCATACGTTGTTCAACCCAAGCCCGGCGGTGTTCGTAAGATTTGCCAGTCGCAGCATCTTGGCCGCAGAGGAAAGAGCGACGCACACAACGCGAGACGCAGTGATAGTAAGGTGTCACTTCAGGGCAAATAAGTTGAGATCTTGCTGTCGTCATAGGTCATCTCTGAGAATATAGGCGTTATCAAGCATGACAATTTGACGATAGATACGAAATACGGCAGAAGAAAACTTACGAGTGAAATCAAAGAAACGGAGGTGAAAGGAACTGGAAAACGAGACGATGATAGGGTGTGTGTCCTCGTTAAAACAGTTATTTTTTAACGGAATAACGTAAAGTAATGAATACTCCTATGAAAATAAAACATATATAAATAAATAATTATAAACAGTATGTAAGATGGTAAATATAAAATCAATCTCAAATATGAAACATAATAATGAAATTATTAGAATTAGGATAAGAGCTGGAAATAAAAAGGAAATAAATGACAGGTGATACGCTTTTGTTGAGTGAATTTGTGAGTGATTATTTAATAAATAATATAATTATCATGTATATGCCAATTGTAATGTATCAATATATTAAATCGATATTTTATACAGAATGGCAATACTAAATAGTTGTTTTTAAATATATAAGAATACATTTAAAAACATTACATGACACCAACTTGACACTGTTTCAATAAACCATTGTGGATATGATTTCTAGTGCCGGTTTACTTGGAGTATTCCTAGTGACGTGACCTGCCAATAAATACTCATTAAATCAAATGAGCCAACATCGATATTAAGGAAGAAATCATATGAGTGGAATTAAACTTAACTCAGCTAAAATTAAAGACCTAAGAAAAAAAAAGGAATGAGTCAGGAAACAATGGCGGAAGAATGTTTAGACAAGCATTGTGCCGTGTCGGTGTCCTCGATTAAGAGGGCAGAGTTAGGAAAGTCTGTATCGTTCAGAACCGCCACAAATATCTGCAAGTTTCTCAACATTACTTTAGATGATGCATTACTAGTCGAAAATGATTATTTAATTCCGGCTAATGTTAATTTAAAGGATGACGCGGAATTTCTGGAAATAGTAGCAATAGAGAAAGTCCATTCAGAGTCTGATTTAAAAAGTTTATATCAAAAATTCCTCAGATTTTCAGATAAACACCATGCCAAAGAATTGGCCATATCAGTTAAGCCTTTTGATGATAGATACATGCACTGACATTTAAAAATTGCCACTTAATTGTATGTGCATCGCCCTGGTTTGGCGATTAAGCCTGATTAAAACCACTACCTCCCTATATAGGCTCTTTGTTATACCATTGAGCCTTCTTCATTCCAATTTACCCTACCATTCTTCATATTCCTATTTCGTCATTTTTTACTCGATTTCCGAGTTTAATGCACTGTATTAATTTGGCTGAGGTCAGGCCATATTTTTTCTTTTATGGATACTGGCAGAGAATATATTCGAGAGACAAAAAATCCGAGTGTTGTTAAACACTCGGATTTAGGTTGATCAATAATATACCCAAGTAACCTCAAGATGCTGTTTCAGCGAGAATGTATTCGCTCTTGGGCAAGGCGCTGATTTGAAGACATAGTGATTCTACGTTGAAAATCAGCAACACAGCCTAGGAGCGAATACAACTCGCCCTTTGGGAGCTCATCAACAAGCCTATTTCTGCGCCCAATCACGTTGAAAGGGAATAACCATTCCTGCCGTGATTGAGCTTGACCTAGGCTCGTTGATGAAGCTCTGAACTCTGCATCTTGAGGTCATTTGGGTATAAAAGGAGAGTCGAGGTATTCGTTATATCTCCAGAGCCGTTAAGGCTTATCGCCTTCCTTACGAACCATACGAACGGCGTATAACACAGCCCCAATAACCAGCATAAATACCAGTAAAATTGGGCCTTGATAATCTTTAAAAACTGGGTCGGCTATAAAGGCCAACATTAGCCCAATGATGGAGGCCGCAGTGAGTGCGACAAAGGGCATCTGGCTTAGGTATTTTCTTAGTGGAAAATGCTGCATACATAGCACTAAGAATACAATGATAAAGGTGAAAGAAATGAATAGGCCCATTCTCAATAACCAGCGATTTGGACAAACCCAATTTAATACGGTATTCACCGAGCTCACCAGTTGGTTTAGTGGTGCAGGGAGTGGCGTACTGGTCGGGAAGAAGTTGGCATCGATAAGTTTTTGATTATCGATGCCAAGTGGTACTGGCCAATAAGCAGCGCCTAAAAAGCTCCAACTGGAGAGGTTAATTAGCTGGTCTAAATCGTCTTGGCGATCGCGGTTATGCTCGGTAATTAACATCGGCACCATATGTTTAAATAGTTGTTTAGCTTTGGTTTGATTATCTTGATGGCTTAACCATTCTTGCAACTGCTGTATTTCCGTCAGTTCGTTATTAGGCTTCACTGCTTCAGCAGTGCTTGGCCGCATGATAAACAAATTAGTGATGGGAGCGAGTTGATTTAGGTTTTTAAAATTAAAAATGGAATGGTTCGGTTCAATTAATTCTTTAATGGGCACCACCACGTTAACGTAATAGCGGTCGTCTGTTTCTGCTTGCATTGCGTTCTGTGCTAGGTGCCATGGTGAGGGGTGGCTAGCACGTAACGCAAGCTTAAGCTGCCGAACAAACGAAATAAACGCTTGCCGACTGGCTTGAGTATTTAAGATGGACAGATCGATATCTAAAGTAATGCCATCAGCCATGGTTGGTAATTGTTTAAAGCCTAACGTAATCCAAGGTTCTACACGATTGGTGAAATACCCATTGAGCGGTGTCGTAACGGCTTTCACCAAGCGTTTTACCATGTCACGTGAAAATAACTCGGTGAGTTGATCTCGTGATAGGTTTCTTGGTGCAGAGACCACTAAATCAATATCACTGCGGTAACGATGAGACGTTTGAATAAACTGGCTAAATTTAGGTGCTGGTAACCAGTTTTGCGGTAGGTCTAACACACTGTTATGTCCCTCTGGTTTCATGACGGCACCAATATAACCAATTCGGTCTAGTCGGCTGAAGTTAATGGTTTGCCCCGCTTGCGGATGAGACCAAGAGGGATAAAAGCCGTAGAAAGTCGCTTGGCTAAAAATGGAGTCTTGGCTGTCTTCACAGCCGCAATTGGCAGGAGCGTTCCATTGCATCGGCACTGGGTGTGGCTCGCTCAGCCCACTTTTTTTCGCTAAGGAAAACACGCCTTTATTTTCCATAACAGAAGGGGGTAACCCTGCCAGTTTGATTGCCATTTTCAGTAAATACAGGCTGGGGAATACTTCATCTTGTAGTGGTGCAAGTGCTTTCAGTTCTTCTTTGCCCAAGGCGCTGATCCCAAGTTTTTTGATGGTTTGCTGCAGTGCCGAATTATTTAACTGCCATACGATTTGAGTCGTGGGTACGGTCGCCATCGGTGTCGGAGCTTCTCCTTCTTTACTTGTGCTGCTGGCCGGCGGTTCAGTTTCGATGGTGTGCGATTGAATTAACTCATCAATATTCAATGGCGGTTCTATGGGAATATTGATCTGAGTAAATAGGTCGCTGAGTTGGTTGTAAAGAGGGCTGCGTGAATCAAACTGCTGTTTGCCCAATTTACCTAAGGTTTTTAAAACCGAGTGGCGTAAGGTGAGACTCGCCAAATCATTTTCTGTAATCTCATAATAATAAGGCGCAGTATCGGCTGCTGGGATCACTCTGTTGTGCCAAGTTTTTGAGGCCTTTAGTGCCAATTTTTGCATGATTTGCTGCGGTGTGAGTTGCAGCAATTCTGGTGGTGTTATTGCCCCGCGCCAAGTTGGGAATAGCACGCTGCGCTGTGAAGCGCGACTTAAACTCAGCAGCAAAGACTGAATAAAATGATGATGCGGAAGATTTGCTACTTTGGGGGCAGTAAAGGAAAATTCGCCACAGTAGTAGGCCAGCCAATAACGAGTTTTGGGTCCAACGATGCCATCGTTAAGTGGCTTATTGCTTTGTTTGAGCTGCGCTTTATAAATGGGATTATCTTTATACAAAGTGGCGAGCTGTGCTTGGATAACACTGCCTAAATAACGGTCGTCACTGTTAGTGAGTTGCTGGCTACAGGTAATGAACTCAGTGCTTTTATCTATTGGGACCGTCGGGGCTGCTGCATTACTGATGATGGAGATGCCACTTAGCAGCCCACAACAGAGCAGCCAGCTAGTCATACGTTTGGCACGCAGCTGTATTGGTTTGCAAATAAGTGGAACTTCTCTGAATTTTACGTTTTTCATGGTTTTTTCCTTAGCGCCAGATAACAAACAGAGGTTTGTCCATCCATGGGTGTTTAATGGTTTGAAAACTCCAAGGTAATTGGTCTAAAAGCATATCGAACGTGCCTGGCGCGACTGCTAGATGCCAGTTTTTGGTCGTATCGGTCAGTTGTCCTTCACGTTGCATAAAAGTGGTTTGTAATCCTTGAATGCTGGTGTTACCGAGAGCTTTCCAGTGTTGGATCACCGCATGCATTAGCCCATCAAGTATCACTTCGGCGCCTTCTGGCAGTGGCATGTCTTCGGGAACAGGCTCGGCTAGGTCTACGCCACACAACACTTTATTTAATGGCAGTTGATATTCAGGGGCCGCACTAGAGTGAGTAATGAGATATTGCAGACAAAATAGTGCCTGATATTGCGCTTTCTTGTTGATAAATTGCTGCCCTTTGGTGAGCGTCAGCCTCTCAAAGAGCATTGGGATATAGTGGGAGATAATGACTAAGCCTGAATTACTAATAGTGATTGGGTCGTCATTTGAGGTTTCTTCCGCCTGCGGATCTTGCCAAGGTATTCCGTTGTCAGATGAACCACCATTATTATTGGGTATGTCGATATTTTTCATGATTTTGTTGATGTCTGGTTGTGTTTGATTCAGTTGTGATTGCCATAGTGGCGTGTTTGAGTGTTCGGGTTTATCCATGTTCGCCACTTGTTTCAATGTGTCTTGTAGAGGTTTTGAGGTGACGAGAGGCTGCAATGTTTTCACCAATAGAGATAAAGCAGAGCGATGAGTGCTGGTATCGACATGGGTATGCCCAGCCCAAAGTTGGCCTAATTCCCCAAGCATGCGATGCATGAAAAGATGGCTGTCGAGGGCGATGCCTTTGAGGATATGTTGGCGATACAGTGTTTGCCAAAATAGACGTTCTCCTTGTGGTTTGGATTCGAATAGCTGACTGAACGTATTGCGCAATATCAGCAGTGCAATCGCATTACTGGTCAGCGTTGGAAAAAATAGCGTTTGATGGGTATCTAATGGCCACTCGTTCAGTAGGCGTTGCAGAATATTTGGATCAATAAGTGCACGCTGTAGCCAGTGGTGGAGTGGGTATTTAGCGTGCTGTGCTAAGTAGGCGATGACCTCGTTTTTTGGAGCTGGAGCTTGACCTTCCACCCATTGTTGTAACGTGTTGAGTAAGCTATCTACCGGGGCAATGGATAACAGCCAACGTTGACGTTCAGTAAGGCTTTCGTGAATCGTATTGTTGGTTAATACCAATTGGCATAGTTGTTGGTAGTTGTCGGCTTGTGATGTCGTGGAATGTTTGTTGATGTGTTGCAGTAAGTGTTGCAGCCATTGCTCGGCAGTAGAGGGACAATCGTGGCTGAATAACACTTGATAAAACCAAGGCATCGGAAGTTTAAACAAGTGTACGATAGCAAGTAGCAGCGGGGTCATGGCAACTACGCGTGCCGATAGCTTGGGTTGTACCACGCGGATTAAACGTTGTAATTCGCTGCTGTGCCAAGCATGTAACTGACTTGTCATAGCCGCTGCGTTAATTGCTGCGTATTGGAATAGCACGCTACGCTGGCGTTGATCTAATACGGGTGAATGGTTGGCGGTTTGTATTCGTGTGAGTAATTCTGGTGCGGTCGGCACTGTGCGCGCTTGATGATCCATTAAAAATAGCAACTGATCACGCCATAAAAAGCTATTATCACAAAGGGTTAACCATTCATAGATAAATACTTCAATCTCAATCTGATAACGGGCTGCAAGCTGCTCTGTGACATTTAATAAATATTGGTATTGGTTAAATTTGCTGCCTTCTTGGCTAATAAGATAGTGCAAGGTTAATTCCCAAAGTGCGGTTTTGGTGTTGCTTGCATTCCCAGGTATATCTGGCTGGCCGTTCTTAGCATTGTTCACCACCATCCCCAGTGTATGACTTTCAGAAATCATGCTGTGTACCATCTCTTTGGCATTGGGATTGAGAATGGCGGTGATGGTGAGTAGTGCTGCGTCGTTGAGATTCGCTGCCCAGCGGCGAATAACCGCAGTGTGTTGCCCGAGTTTGCGAATAATCAAGGGTAACTGTTGGGAATAATCGCGCTGCCATACATTGATATGATGTTTCCAGTGAGTCAGGTTACCGTGCTGCAATGTGATAATGATGTTTTCCACATCAGAGATTTGCTCTTCAGAGAAGGTGCGTAGCATGCTAGGGGTATATAAGGCTGTTAGAACAGTGTTAAGTTGGCTGTTGTTTTGCATCTTTTTTTTACTGTGCGAGTGAGTAGTTAGTTGGTTGAGGTATTTGGTGATGATTTCAAATACTGGAGACGACAAGCGGCTCTTATTCAGTTGAACTGTGACTGTTCGCAGTAAAGCGTGATAAGAACGATGATACCGATCGGCCATGGTTTTGATGAGGTAGCGTAAGTAGTCGTTTTGACTCACGTGCCCACGGGTTTCCACAATGAAGTAAGTAAAGGTAATGCACCATAATTGAGTACGAATTTCGTTGGCTGTAGGCTGGCGAGTCGTTGTTGGCCATTGGAGTGTGAACCACAGGCTGGTGGGCGCTAATAGTATTTGCACCAAGGGAACCGCGGTAGGAGCCAACACATCGATAAGCTTTAACAGGGTGTTATCGCTGTAGTGAGTTGACCAGTGCTGGCGCACATCACTGAGTTGCCCGCACCAACGCAAGAGTTGAGCAAACTGTAGGGTATTGTCTGGCCAGTAAGATTGGAGTTGGGCTTCTGTTCCTGAGCTAAGGGCTATCAGTAATTCGTTAATATAAGCTAAGGCCGGTGTATTGTCTGGCTCGATTTGGTGTGCGGGTGTTTGTTGTTCTGGTGTAACCCATTCCTCGATTGATAGCGACCGCTGCTGCTCTGGTGTAGCGCTGGGCAGGATATCGGTATTCGAAAGAGTGGATTCAATCACATGCAGTAAACTGAGTAGTTGGTCTTGCAGTTCACTAGTGATATTCACAGTGCCCACCGCCATTATTAGTGCGCTTAGCACCGTTCCGGTGTTTTGATTTTGTGCATTGGCCATATGGTGAATTAACTGCGTCATATAGGCTTGCCGATTAAAGTCACTGCTATGATCACTCAATAAATAGTGCAACGTGAACAGCCATAGGTGCTGTTCTACATGAGCTTCAGATAACAAGGCTGGATTGTGTGGTTGAACAGATTCTACAACGGCTGTTTGCGCTGGATTTTCTTTTTGGCTGGGCTGTTGCCATAAATGCGGCGCCCTTAATATTGAACTTAAAAATGGGTATTCTTGCGGTGTTAACGCTTTAATAAGCTGTAATCTATTGGCCAATTCAATATCGCGATATAAATCGTTGGGTAACTGATGATCCGAATTTCGCTGCTGGAGTGCGCTAAGTAGCTGCGGTGTAAATTGAGCAAAAAGCATCGCCCAATGCGGATGTAATGGCGTTAAATCGTGTTGTGTTAAACATCGTGTTATGCGCTGATACCAAGCTTTTCCTAAACATTGACGTAATTCTACGGAGTGTCCTTTTGAATGAGTCAGTAGCAACCGCATCATTTGCCATTGCTGAGCTAGAGATAGCTGTGGAAACAGTTTGTTTAGGTATGATGCTGGGAACTGTTCGATTAACCGTTGTACGATCTGGTCACTCTGGTTGGATTGGTTTAGCGCATTGGCCAGTTGCTTAGCGTGGTCAATCACCGACTCGGCCAAACCAAGAGAAACAATGGATTGTTCATTGGAAACAGACCAGGGCAGTAATCCAGTAGTTAAGAATGTCCACAATACGTTCCAGTTTTGTTGTTCCTGAGAAAGCACCACGAAATGCTCAGGTTTTGCCGTAAGTGGTGTTTGTGACGATGCTTTTGCAGGCACGTAATCGTCTTCAACGCGTTTAGTAAGATACAATTGCTCGGTGAGCTTTTCACGTAATATCTGTTTGAGTTTTTGCGGCGCTTGTTGGTAAAAATCGTTGGCATTAATATCCCCGAGCTCGAGGGATAATGAATCAATGACCATGGTTTGATTAGCGGGGCAGAGCTCATCCAACACGCTTTCTATTTCTGATAGCAGGTGTTGTACCACCCATTGGGGGGCTCGTTGCTCGAACGTATCCACATCTTGTTGATGATCAAAAGCAAACTCAATATGGGTTTGATTGATTTTATGTGTGTTGCTCATCGGTCTGATTCTCCAACACCGTGGGCATGACACTTATGCAGAAAATGAAGCAGTTCTTGGGCAATTAAATCACAATCCGGTTGTTGTTCTTGGTGTTGAAGAGCACTTGCTTTAGCGTCTCGCCATAGTGAATAGAGCGTTTCAAATTGGCTAAAGGCGTAAAACTCTAACCATTGGCATTGGATAAGTAGATGCGCAGGACTATTGGCGATAATCAGCTGCTCAGCCTGCTCACGAAATTTGTGCTGACTAAATCGAGCAGTATAGCTAGGCATCACAATCGTTATCCGATTGGCGTAGGTGCTGAGTCTGGCTGTGTCTTGTTGAGTGCGTAGCAATATTGGTTCAACAACATATAAGCCTTCACTGATTTGGTTTAATTCAATAAGCCAGTTCTGGAGTTGATGACACAGTTGGGTGAGTTGTTCGGCGCTTTCATCATGAGCAATGTACAACCATTCCTGTGAACTGTGGTGATCGATGCAAAACAATAACTGGTAGTCATTCTCTTGCTCGTCATATAAAAGACGGTATCGGCGATTATCAATCCCATATTGCAACAGTTCTTCTGGCAGTGTTTGCGCACTGAGTAAAGGTAAGGTTTCACGCAGGTAGGCGCGTTGGGAGGAAGAAATGTTTTCTTCAACGATATTGTCCGTTAATGGTTGTAAATAAGCCGTCATGTCTTCGGGCAGTAATATCACCATATCTTTACCAATATCGCTTTGATAGTAGGTGTCACTGGGCATGATATTCAATGCAGCTTCAATCAAACTTTGGTTGTTGGTGACCGTTGGCGTAGAGTGAGGATAAAGGCCGAGTAATAGAGCTAGACGTTGGCGATACCCTCCTTGATGATCGGCATTGAAAAGGTTATCTCCCAAGCTTCGTTGGTTGGTCATGGTGGTGATATTGAGCAAAAATGCTTGTTTATATTTGAGCAATTGCCTTTCCAATTCTTGAGCAGAAAAGTAAGGGTTAAATTGCCGATGCAACTCATCAGGGAACCGTTCGCTGTATAACCCGAGTAAATAGTCGAAAAGTCGATTTTTTCGTTCTGGATAATTGTCGAAACGTGCCCGAAGCTGCTCTAAGCGTGTTGTCGCTTCTTTGGGGTAATGTTGGTCAATGTTATAAAACTCATCCGGCTGTAATACGTGCTGGTGATACGTCGCTTGAGGTTCTAAAGACAGGGAAAACAAGCTATCTAAGGCTTCGATATCTTGACAAAAATTGGCCATGAATTGATCGAACAGCAGTAAATAGCCGCGCAGTTGATAGCGTTGTCCTTGTTGCTGGGCATCGTAACGGTTAGGTGTGCCTGGTGCTAAATGATAATTACGTGGAAATAGGGTTTGGATCGATTCGTACTGACTAAAATCCACATAATGGCCTTTAGGGAGCGCCGCTAACGAGGTGGAGGTGACTTGACTGGCTCGTCGCTGATGTTGCAGTTGCTCTATCTGAATAGTGAGGTCTGAATAATCTATCTCAATGGGGTGTTGATGTTGGATAATTTCGATACCCAATGAGGCGGACGAATCAGGCAGTTTTAAGTAAGAGAAAGGTGCAATTTCAGTAATATAGGCTGGCGTGTCTTGGCCAGCGTCGTCGCTGTATTGAATGAATTGAAATGCATCGATGCGTTGAATCGACTCTTCGGCGAGAAGCGTTTCTTTAATTACATCGGCAGTGGTGGTTTTCGTTGTTGTTTCTAACCATAATTTGACCTGATGGTAGATGTTCGCTACGAGTTCGGTGACGTTAGTAATTTCATCATTAATATAGAACGTGGCATGTAAGGTCAGTGGGTGCTGTCCTGTTAATTGCACTGCGGCGAGGTCTTCTCCCAAAGCGCGCACTTGGTGAAACTCACGATAAATGTCGTTGATGGCCGACTGGCGCTTATCTGGAATACCGTTCGTTGCCGTTTTATTTGGCTGACTTAAGGCATAAAAATGGTTTAACTGTGCATTGATGGTGTAAATGCCTAAAGAAGGGGTATTCGCGTTCCAGCGTAGCCAAACATTATCAAGTTGTGGCAGTTTGTTCAGCAACCAGTGCTCATAGTCTGCCAGTTGTTGTGGGTAAGCCGGCAGAATCTCTTGTGCTAAGGCAAGCCCATGGGCAGGGTAATCGATGTTGCCGCGTTCATCGCATAAGTAATCGGTTACCGAAAATTCACAGCGATAGATCAGATCTGTGATCGCATAACACACCTGTTCAAGAATAGTCATCCCTGGATCGTGCGGGTTATAGTCTGTCCAAATCTGCCCGCTTAACTGCTGTATATAGGTCAAGCCAAGCTGATAAAGGTGCTCAAAACTATTCGGGTTATCATTATGGCTCTGTTTCGAAATAGTAGTCGACATCATTAACCTTACTCATCCTTTAACGTTAGTTGGCAGTGCTCCATAAATGGGTCGTTCCATAACCGGGTAATGTGATACTGAATGGTCTGGTTTTCACCAAAGGAGGTGTTGGTGCACATTTGCAAAACATAAGGGCGCACGGTGCCTTTATGGTTGTCTTGACGCCAACGAAATTTGATTTTGTCGGCTGCTGAGTGAAAATGTGCTTGTGTGACGTTGATGGGATTTTTATCGTGCCATTGCCACCAGTGTTTATTAGGCGCGCAGGTGTTGATAGCGAGTGCATGTGCTAGAGCGTAGCGACCACTGTGTTGAATCCCTATTCCCGCTACCACTTCAAATATATGGCAACCTTCGAGTTCTGGTGTGATGTCGTGCCATTGCCCATCCGCAGGAATTGGGCTTTCAAGCAACTGGGTTCCCATCCGGCCGTGTGCTGCAATGGTGCCATTAACATCCAGCGTTTGGCGTGGTGTGGCGGTATTGATCCCTACGTGTCCTTGCGCTGTCATTGATAAATTGATGGCAGGTTCTCGGTCGGTTTGCGTAAATGGATCGCTGTCTTCTGCAAGATTGGCTTTTGGGTTAGAAAAAATCTGCAAATTGGTCTCTTGAGGGGCGAATCCAACGTGCCATATCGGGAGATTGGGGTGATTCTGCTGGTAAAAACTCAAGATATGTTCTTGGTCTAATGCTTTAAGCTGCAGTCCAGTTGCTGGGGGTTTGATAAAGCCTTCTTCTACCTGGTTGACGCAGGAGTCGATCAGATCGGAGAAGTGTTCTGCCGATGGCATAGTTCCTTGGCGGAAATAGTTTTTAAGCGTACTTCGATTGCGTTTAGCCATTATTCTTCCGTTCCTTTGTTATTCGAAGTCGTAGTCGAATGAATGATAAATTGCTCGCCGATCACCAGATCACCAATGCCCGCTTCTTCGGGGTCATGCGCCAGATTATCGGTTGAGATTTGGATGTAGTGATGTACTTCGGGGATCAACAGAAACCAAGGGAAAGCGGCTTGGATCGGTTGATGGGTGGCGGCGCTGTCTTGCAGTGAGTAATCGGTATCTTCGTCAATACTGATTTTTAATGCGGACAAACTGCTGACGTTAACCACTTTGTCTTGGCTACGAATGAACGCGCCCAGCTTCTCTAATGACAAACCAAAACCTAGCCCGGTATTGAGTGAATTTGGCTCCCAAGGGCATAGCTGAGATTTGATTGCTTGTTCTAATTTGCGCAGCGCTGGACCATGGCTAACGCCCTCTTTTAATGTCACTTTGCACCGAATTTGGATTTTTTCGTAGCCTGGGTTTCGTACTTCTATTTGTACGTGTGGGCGAGATACTGATAACAAAAATTGGCGAATACTCAGTAAGTACGAGGCATCGAGTTTTTTCGGTAAGCACGGTTTATGATCACAATGAATATCACTCGGCGTGACGATGATTAACACTTTGCCCGGTTCGCGTTCCTGTGAATAAAAAGAGCGAGTTGGGAAACAATGAACTGCACCCACTTTGGGGAAGTGTTCGAGGATTAGGTGTTCATAATCCCAAGGTGTTAGTACCTTGTTTTTGTGGCGTAAACGTTCACTGACTCGCATCTGAAATTGCTGATCACTTTCTAATTCTGGCGGTTGGGTCATCGGATTTAGCTGCGCAATGGCGGCCAAATTTGTCACTTTAGGCTTACTACGCCATGTCGAGAAAGAAAGTGGAGTTATGCCATCGTCTTGCATTGGCGCGCCTTTGCCATTGACCTGAACCACATGAGTCGCGACATGCTGACACACGGGGTATTGATCGATGCCTTTGTTGGTGCTGACTCGTAACCAAAACAGGCCTGATGGCATGACGGTGTGATTTTTATTGATGGATCCCGGAATATCCAAGGTCACGACGCCTGAAGTGAGAAAGCTTTGGGTGGTATCGTGAATAATCTTATTCGGGTTTAGAGGCTGCCATTGGTTGTCGACTAAGTAATACCAATTGTAAGCGGTAGAAGGATAAGGCATCAGTAACTTAGCGCTACCATCAAACGCAAAATATAGATTTAAATACCCATACAGCTCACTGGCCTTAATGCCGATAAAACAGTGGCTATCTTCTTGATAATTAGCTAATAACCGAGGTTTATCCATCTGTTGGCTTTGTGTTTGAGGGTAGATTAAGCTTTGTCCAAAGGGATGCAAATGGATAAGCTCACTTTGGGTTTTATGCACGTTATTTTGCAAATCAATCACTGATTGTGCTGAGTAGTTAATTGATAACTGGTTAACTAATGGTGCATAAGGTTGGTTTGGCCGTGCCTTTTTATGTTTACTTTTCACATTGTGAGTCAGTATGTCGCTAAAAAGTGGCGCATAATCGTTGTGGCCAAATGCGGTATCTGGACCGGTCAGTTTTAACTGAAATAGTCCATTGCGGATACTGGTTTGGTTGTTGTAAGGAACCTCGGGCCATGGACGCGTCACCGGGGTATAACTATTATCGATATCCGAAAAATAGAAACTGCGAGTGTTATCCAGAGCGCCGTGTGCGGGAGTAAAGAGCGATTGTTGAAGGGGGCCAATTGGCGTCCATTGCCCGCTATTTAATACTTGGGCTGCAATTTTGAAACAGCTGTTTGTATAGGCATAAGGGTACTGAGCGTAGTATTGCTCAAAACCCTGTTTTTCAAGCGGCAGCCCACCCCAAGTGAAGTGAAATGACAGTTGTGTTAGTGACTTTCTGGCAATTTCTTCACTGGCAATAACAGCATAAGAATCGATATAAGGTTGCGAACCGAGTAAGAAAAAGGGTTGTTTTGTGTCCGCTTGGCCTTCTTGATTAAATAACTGCAATTGCGTCACACCGTTCACTTGCGTGTTGATAGTGAGCTGTGCGAGTTCAAAATCGCGAAAAATTGAATATGGAAAACAGTTACTTTGTGGTTTTAACGTAATTTTTAATGACGCACTATCTGGCCTTGTGGCTTGGTTTGGAACGATGGCTTCAAATCCGGTATCTATGTAACATTTGAGTTTGAATCCGATGTGGCAATCTTCTTCGCTACCGGGGTGTATTTCTATCTCTGACAGTGTTTCCCAGCCCTCGTCCGTAGTAACTGCAATATCAAAAACATCTTGAAAGATATGATAAAACGCAGCCGTTGAAGATTCACATAACAAGTCTTGAATAGTGGTGTAGGCGGTCAAATCGTCGCCCAGTAATGGGGCAATTATTGTGAGAATATGTGCACTGTCTTCTTTGGTTAGCCACGTTGCGGTGTAGAGGCATTGACGACTGACAATTTGCCCAATGATCCGAAACAGTAAATCTACTTTTGTTAACGCCAGCGGATTGTCGTTTGTTAACGATGAGGCCACAAAGTCGAGCAGTTGAAAATAAAACAGTTTGCGGGCCAAACTGACTCGCGGTGCTGCTTCTAATTGTTGTAATTTTGTTCGTTGGTGAGCGGATATGTGTGTGACTAAGTTATTGGCGTTAATTATGGCAGACCATTCTTCAAACAAGTGATCATGGGTGGCTAACAGTTGATGAAAAACTCTGGTAAGCGCGTTGATGATAGCTTCATCATCACCGGCGTTTATGAGTTCTTGCTCGATAATGTTGGCACGCTGTTCTTTGAGATGAAGTGTGATATCGATGTAACGATTACCTTGTGCCATGGTAAAAATTGGGTCGGTAATGATCATACCCATTGGCTGGAATTCATCTTCAGACGAGTGTTCGTTATGAAAAAAAGGAAACTGTTGAGCAAGCGGAAAGTTTTCACCTGATGCGGTGATATCAAGTTGCTGTTGTTGCGCACTTACACCACATGCGTAACCTGATTCTCTTTCAGGCGAAACGAGTGGATCTCGTTGTAAGGTAAGATTGAAAACGCGGGTAACTTCAGCATCAGTGACCTCTATTGGGTATTGGCTGCGATAGATGATGGGTTTGAAGTCTGAGTCATCACCGGGGCTAAATTCGGCGTGTTTTGCAAACGATACGGTATTGTGTGTTTTATTGTTTAATGACAGTTTTAGAAAAATAGCGTCATCAGCTGTTGCTTGTTTTTCTTGTTGCAACACATCTTGATAATAAAAATTAAGGTGCTTTTCTGTAAATTGATTAAGGCTGTTTTGCGCCCGTTCAAACAGTTTTAAAAACGCAAAATAGAGCGCTAATTGCGGCCCATTCTGTTGATGTGAGAGGGCGCTTTTTAACACTGTTTGACTTTGCTGTTTTATTTGCTCGATAACAAAAATGATTTTGGCAAAACAGTGGCGCGCTTGGTCAGTAAATTCAGCATCTTGTAAGGTTTGTGGACCAGTATCGAGCATATGCTCATCTAAGTTCCAAAGTGCATCCAGTTCTTGCACTCGAGCACGAAATTGTTCAGGTAAGCGCGGTATAACCAAGCTTATTGGCAGGGATAAATGTGTTTGATACTCATCGAGTAAATAATATTTAAACTGGTAAGCGCTTTCTGGTGCGCCAGGCAGATATAAGTACCACTCTTGGAGCCGTTTCAATAACACCAGCAAGAACTGAGCTGTCATTTCTTCGCCCTGGCGTTGAACTTGTCTGAACTGGGTTTGGATGTACTTAGTATCGCTGGTCAGTATTGCTGCGCAGACGACAATCTCATTGTGTTGGAATAGGTTTCCCCAGGTGCCTTGTGCTTGATCTTGCAAGTTTCGAAAAGGTAATTGTTGAGCAAACTGTTTTGCCCAAACAACAAGTTGCTCAAAGCTAAGTTCATGGCATTGAAACACTGATGGATTTATCGCGTTATTAAGCTGTTGTTGGCGAGAAGTCATTGTCTAAATCCACTCGTTAGGTAGCGGCATTAATTGAGGTGAAATCAATGTCCCCTCATTTAAATAGAATGGGTAAACCATGTTGCTACGTGTGTTAATAGTGATCACGGTGTAGTCAATTTGAATCAGTAACTTGCCTGAATCTTGAACAGGCAAAAAATGCAGTTCTTCAACATCAATCCGTGATTCGAAAAATAAAATGGCGTGGCGAATTTCATGTTCGATTTGTGTCAGTGTGGTTCGAGTGATTTGCTCGAAGTTAAACTGATTAATTCGACAGCCAAAATCCGGTGTCATTGGCCGTTCACCCGGAGTGGTAGAAAGTAACACCATCAAGCTTTGCTCAATATCTTCAATATCTGAGCTCAAAATAGCTTGGTGGTGAGGGCCGCTAAAACTGGGAGGGAATGCCCAGCCCGTGCCCAAAAATGCATTGTGTTGTGCCATACGTATTTGTCATCCTTGTTGAATATGTTTAACCACCGATCATCACGGTGGGGCATCCGACGGTGATGGTGCCGCCATGGTTAGTGCTGTCGCCCATGCGGGCGGCCGGTTTTCCGCCAATGAGTACGGTTGCCGACCCTTTTGCTATCGTGGAAGGCGGTCCGACACAGGTGCAGGTGTCACCCACCACTGATGCGGGTAGGTTGCCGATTAATACAGTGGTCACTCCGGGGCCGATAATAGGTCCGCCGACGTGAGGAATAGGCGGAACGGCGGTGGTGACCATAGGACAAACTTGTAGATCGGTAATTCGAGCAGCAAACGGCATATATCACCTCTAAATCTAATTAATTTTCACCATTGAACCTTTAATGGTCGTAATGCCAGAACAAGACACCTCAGCCGTTGAGTTGCCTTTTACCGTTAATCCTGTTTTGGCTTCAGCGGAGACGTTTGCCCCCGATATTTTTACGTCACCCGTGGCTTTAATGGTGGTGCCACTGCTTGATTCGGTGCTGATCGCGCTGTCAGCGCTGATCGTGACGTCTTTGGAGCTTTTAATCGTGATGCCACTTTCGCCCATGCTGATGGAATTGCTGTTTTGGTCAGTGAGTGTGATTGATTTGTCGGTATCACTCATGACAATCGAGTTGCCTTCGGGGGTTTCTAAAGTGATGGCTTTGTTTTCATCATCAAAGGTCAGTTTCAATTGGTTTTTGGTGACGATGCCTTTGATGTAGTTATCGCTTGTTAGATCATTTGGCATCGTGTTTTTACTGCTATAGACCGAACCAAGAATAATCGGGTTACCCGGGTCTTGATTGATAAAGCCGACAATAACTTCATCATCGACATCAGGAATAAAGAAATTGCCGTATCCAGACGACGCGTAATAGGTGGCTAAACGTGCCCAAATTAAGTTGGACTCGCTATCGAGTGTCGGAATTTTGATTTGAATCCGATAGTTAGAACCTGGATCTTCGTTTAATTGGGTAACAACACCAATTTGTAAACCATCGACAGGGGGAAGATACCCAGAGGCAGGTGGCGCACCAAGATCACGATGCTCGGAGGACCACATTGGTGATAGTCCTAGCTCTGCCGTGGTGATCCATTGCCCATTTTCAATGCTATGATGAATACCACCTATATAATGGGAACCGTTATAACGATCACCGACGCCGGCCAATTCAATCAGAGTATCTATTCTGGCTTTCGAGTTTCCCTGAAAGGTTACGCTGCCACGAACTTTGCTTAGCATTGCTTTGACTTGCTGACCATCTGCCCAGCTGGCGAGTGCATCGGCACTCACAGTAGAAGCGGTTTGTAGAGTGTAATCGCTGATGTTAAACACACTCGCTAGAGAGCTACTTGTGAGGTTTCCTTGGCTTTTGATCGATTGAGACGAACCTTTTCCGGTCACCATTTTCTGTTCAGTCGAATCCCACGAGGTGGCGGTGACAGAACTGAGTTGGTTTCGTGCATCCACATTGGCGGAAAAAGAGATTAAGTCGGTGCCATAAGTGACCACCAATGTGGGGGAACTACTGGTTGATGGCTTATCTACGGTGACTTTGTTTGACTGATTGGTGATCACAAATCCATTTGCTTCGGCGCGGGTGAGCATAAAATCCCAATCGCTACTATTAAACTGAACCATTTCAGGGTGGGTATTAGACATAGCGCCGACTGAACTTGATAAACCTGAATAGTTAGATAAAAGACTACTGATTATTTGCTTATCGTTTTTCTTGAGAAAGCATTGGCTATGTTTTGCGATAGTCATCGCGATCGCTTGGTCTTTACACATGATATTGAGTGTTGAACTGTTATTTGACGTGATTTCAATACCATGGCTAATGATAATACCTTCAAATATGGTATTTTCCGTGCTGGCATAACCAGCTGATATAGCGATGGCTGCGCCTGGCTTAAATGTACTGGCGTCACTGTTATCGAAAGTTTGTGAGGCCATATCTCCATCACTAATTACAATTTCAGCGGTTGCGATTTGATTTATTTTGTAATAAATATCGATCGAAATAATACCGATGGAAGTATCAATTGTACTTCCATCAACTTTAATAGCGTAGGTGACCACACCAGTACTATTTGTTGCTGGAGACGTTGCCATAATAAACCTGATTTTATATTAAAGGTGGAAAATAAATTTTGGTGCCAGGCTTAATTAATCGAGTATTAACTAGATTATTTGCGCGTGCGACATCAATATAAAAACTGCTATCTTTATATACTTGGCTACATAATAGTGGGAGTGTATCACCAGATTTAAATTCAATAATATGAGTAAGGTCTGGTGAATTGGCCTTTTTTACTGCTTCTTGTTCTTTTAATGTCATGTACCCTTTAAAACCCAGACTTACTTTTGCTCTTAGTGGAATGCCACTTGTATCAAATAAAGTATAATCGACGGACATTGTTGTTAAACGGCCGTCAAAATCTAATGCTCCCCATACAATGTTTACTGGTTGTGGTTCATGATAGCTTCCATCATATTTATAAACAGATTTTTTTAAACCGTCGATTTTGGTTTTTATCTGCGCATTGGCAGACTCAGTGACTCCAGTGGAGTCAAATAATGCATCAAACGTTAATGTTTCCGAATCATAATGTGAAAAGCTCAGTTTTTTAGCTAATGAACCAGCAGCTTGTTTGTCATCGCATGGATTAGAATACTGTATATTGAAGGTATGTTTTAACGAGCTTGGGTTTAGCTGAAGTGTATAAACAGTACCACCGTTTGGGGTTATGTTTAACTTATTTGCTGTATCGCTCATTTTAACGTTCTCTATAGTTTTCTAATATTTTTGAATGTAAAGAGGTTAAAGATTTGCAATCTATTTTTGATAGCATATCTTTTGTACAACTTCTATTAATGTTCTGTTCTACTGTTAATCCTTCTTTTTTTGAAGATTCTGATTTAGCTTGAATAGATAGTTGTTTTACTTTTATAGACATATCATATAACCCTCATTGAACGACTATAACAAAACTCTATTTCCTCAACGGCTACTTCGTTCTTTGTTGAGGTAAAAGAGTCAATTTTCATTTTTACGGGATATGCATTATCAAATATCCAAGCTCTACACGGTTCACCTTCACTATCATGAAGGCTGACTATTATAGATTTGGTATTTATTAATGTTGATAACTGGTTATCAATAATTGAATTACACCATTTAATGATAGGTGAATCATAATTTGCGATGGCTCTTTTTAATACTAAATTGCTATATTTTATTGATTTTGGAAGGTGGAAAATTAGATTATTTCCTCCTTCATAATATTCCTCAGTTTCTACTTGGGTTTCAATTCCAGATACTTCTTGGAATGCCATGTCATTCATGTCGTAGTCAATGGCTACATTAAAATAAAAGGCTGGTAACGGCCATTCTGTTGTAGATTCACTCGAACTCAAAACGCACCTCGCTTAAATTCTCTGTAAATCACTGAATTTAATTCAGTGATTTACAGTAGTGTATTTGCAGTTATGGAATTAAACGGCTATTTCTAACCCTTCGTGAGCCAGTTCTATGGTTTCAACGGCAACTTCGTTGCTGTCTGATTTCAGGTCTGTCCCAGTGACTTTAGTTGGCCAAGCATTTTTCAATTTCCAACTCATGATGGGGGCACCGCCTTCATCTAATAAGCTGATGGTGACAGGGGTTCGTGCAATGGTGTTCATCTTGATTTGTGAATACCAATCGTAGAACTTGTTATCGCCTTTAAAAATGCCTTTTTTGAGTGTGACATTACTGCTTTTAATCAGCCCTGGCATTTTTATGGTTGAAAATACAGGGTTATTGCCTGCTCGGTATTCAATTGGCTGTGCTTCGGTATCAAGGCCTGATACTTCTTGAAATGACGAAACCATGTCTTTGCCTGCACCTCCATCCCATTTCACTTCGAAATGAAATTTCGGCATAGGCCATACGGTTTCGGATTGCGCTGATCCATCATCTGCCATGATGTTCTCCTAAATAGTGATGTGTGTCTTAAGCGACAAAATTACGTGTTAACAAGCTATAGAAAGAGGTAGCGTATTAAGATTCCTGCATTTTTTGCTGGAAGGTGATTTCAATAAATTCTGCAGGACGAACAATCGCAACCAGTACGGTAATGCGCAAAATACCTTCTAAAATATCGTTTGCGGTCATGGTCTTACCTAAACCGACACTGACGCTGTACGCTTCTGCTGGTGAGGAACCTGCGAGACCACCACGCTTCCAAATGCCATAGAGGAAATTGCTGATCATGCTTTCCATTGATACCCAGGTATTGGCAACGTTAGGTTCAAATACATAAGCTTTTGAAGCGAGTTTTACCGATTGCTCTAGCATGATCATGGTGCGTCGTACGTTGACATAACGCCAGTCTAAGCTGTTGCCATCTAAGGTACGAGCCCCCCATACTAAGGTACCTTCACCAATGAATGGACGAATCGCATTGATTGATTTACCTTGAGTGGTAACGTTCAAATCTTCTTGTTCATCATCACTGATGTTTACAGTAGGAGAAACGACAGCATTGACACTGACGTTGGCAGGGGCTTTCCAAACACCGCGCGAATTATCAACCATGGTATAAATACCGGCCATTGCCGTTGATGGTGGCAAGATGTTTTGCTGGAATTTAATATCGGCCATAACGGTTTGATACAGCGGGCTGATATTCGATAGAATTTTATGCAGCAGTACGCCTTCACCGCCGGATAGATCACCACTGAGTTTGGCAATTTCATCGAGCATGGCTTGTTTATGAGTCGCGCGAAGTTTGTTACCACCAGAGCTCAGTTCTTCTTCGGATAGACCCTCTAGATCGATAAACATGCTTGCTACTTCGGCATTCAGTAACTCAACCAGTTTATCTAAGTTACTGACGTTACGGAAACTTACGTCACTATCTTGGACAATAGAAGTATTGAGCCAAGGGTAGTAAGCGGTTGAGTAATCGAGGTAATTGGTCCCCAGCTTTGAACGGAAGCTTTCGATGCAATCCCCATCAGGATGTTGACGGTCTTTGTAACCATTCCAAACATCCAAGATCGCAATGCGGCTTTTCATTTTACCACCACAGTGACCAAGCATTGCTTGTTCTACATTGATGCAATCGTCTTCTTCTAGTTGAGTGGCTTCTGGAATCAGAAGCATAGTAGGCTCGGCTTCTTTAATGAGTGGCGCGATACCTGCTTTTAAAACGCCGGCATCAATGTCATCGGAATAACTGCCAACGGATACGATGTAGCATGGCCCACCGCCATTTTGGAAGAAAAACAGCATGCTGTAATAAAGGTGGTAGCGAGTGTTGGATTGTGTGATTTGATAGGCTGTTCCACCTTGAGAAAAGGCTTCACGTACGTTTGGATCAGGCTCTTCACCGACTGCTGCAATTTCAAATTGGTGTTGAGGCTCGCCACCGAAATATTGGCGAAATTCCGACATTGAAGTAATGCGCCAAGCTTGATTTTTTAAAGATTTACCGCCGTTATCAGCTTTTTCTGTATAACCGATGAATGCCGGTACCGCCGTTGCTACTTCGACAACTGAGTTTGGAAAAGCATTCTTTTCCACTATATAAACACCTGGTGTTTTCATTACACCCATAGTCTAGTCCTTTATCTAATTGATTGGCTACCGCATGCTCGCTTTATTGAAGAAGATCGTTACTTCAATAAAGTTGGGCATTTTTTATCCAGAATTTAAACAGTATTAATACTGCGACTGTGGCGATATTAATGAACTGTCGTTAATTTAAGATACGGTCACTTGTCTGAGTTTATTTCCATCGATTTAGACAGATAGAAATAGTGTAAATTAAATAAATTTTGGGAATTAATATCATCCCATACACATAAGAGAATCCATTGCACTGACCCGTTATGTGGTGATGAAAATATAAATCCAAGTGAAACTGCTTTCAGTATCACTGCGGTATCAGCTAGGGATTAAAACGATTCTAGATTTACCGAGAGTAGTTGATACCGGATTGATACGACGTCTCTGTGCTTAATTGAGTATGTTACGGATGAGATGTTGATGATTTTTGTCCATCGATGGGAGAGTAAGATGCTGGATGAATGTTTAAATTATTTATGTTCGAGATTAAACCAATCAATCAAATCGACTTTTGAAGTCTCTGATGATATTGCACTGGTTTCTCCTCCATTAGATATTGATGGTGCCAAAGCAAGTAAAAGACAGAATAAAATCATTGTGTTCATTAGTAATTTGGAAAAAGATCCATTTTCTAAACTTAATCCAAATCAGGGAGGCGTGAATTTAGGGCGAGCGACCATTAAAAATAAACCGCTATTTTTAACGCTAACCGTGGCCGTTGCAGCCAATTTTACCCAAGATAATTACACTGATGGTTTAAAACTGCTGTCACATGTGATGGCCTATTTTCATCGCAATAATTTTTTTAATGGTCAAAATGCCCCCGATTTGCCCGCGAATATCGAACAAATTACTTTGGAAATGGAATCCATTCCTGGTGATCAAATCAATCAAATGTGGGGCGTGTTTGGGTCGCAATACTTGCCTTCATGTTTATATCGGGTGAGAGCTCAAGTTCCTGATAGTGAATCTATTTTGGGACAAGCAGGCAGAATTCACCTTACTCATACTAATGTAAAAAAAGAGATGTTTAGATGGTAAATTATCAACCTTTCATGTCTATTTATGTAGAACATGAGTATTACAATACATCGCCAAATCACCTTGCTCCTATCACGCTCATTCCAAGCCGAGAAACCTTAATCATGCTCACGCAGATGGGGGTATTATTAAAATCGGGTGGTGTGTTGCACCTGATTGCTGATACTGCGCGGTTTAACGAAGTGGTGGCCGAATTCAAAAACTTGCCGATGCAGCTTTTCTTATTGAGCCATCATCCTGGGCTAAGAAGTGTGACTAAAATGCCTAATGAGTTTGATGTGTCTTTAGTTGATACGACCATTAAAGACCAAACTGAGCTCGCTGTTCCTGTCGAAACGTGGCTCGATAAGAACGAATACATTAAATATATTAGTCATAATAGTGTTGAAACTTTTGATGCGAATTTAATTGGTATCGTCAATGCTACCTTGGACAAAGAAGTGCTTACGCTGAAAAATAAATCGTTAACAATTAAATATGAAACGATGTCTGCTATCTGGAAATATTATTTTCTTAAGTTAGACACCAGTAAAACGTATCAGATTACCGATAGTTCAAACTTCACAACCTTTACCCCAAGTATCGAACAGTTAAACAGAAAAGACATCGTTACTTTTACCTCTGATAGGGCTATTGCTTTACACCAAACCTACACAGCAACCTACGCTTTGAATAATGACAGAAAAGTGATTGTTAAAAGCTTACCTGTCGCTGAAACTGAGCAGTTATCAGCGATTGTCACCGATAATGGTCGAACCTATTTATCTCATATTTATATTAACTAGATTTAATTGTGCTCTACCCTAGTGACCTCAAGATGCTGTTTCAGCGAGAATGTATTCGCTCTGAATCCTGCATCTTGAGGTTATTTGGGTACATTAATAATGGCCGTGATTAACGTGCATTATTGCAGTGTATAGGAATATATGAGTGCTATTTTGTGGGACCCGATCAAACATCAAGTCATTATTTGATGCATTATGAGCTACTTAGCGTATTACTGTGGTGTTAATTTGCAATGCGACAGTGATGTCGGTGTTACTCGCTTCAAGGACAGAAGAGTAGGGCTATAGTCTATGAATTTGCTCGTTTTTACCTTTCTGGTATGTCTCTATTTTCATCTTAATAACAGTGATACACCGCCAAAAGAAGCATATAGCGCAATGATATTTATGGGATTTTATCTTGTGGTGTTTACATTTATTCCGCCTTTCCCTGATATAAGATCAACCTATATGAGCGCTTTGTACCAAGGCGTTCCAATGCTTTCCTTCGGCGCGGTGTTATTTCCCCACCTCAATCGCACATCTCCAGAAGTGGTAACTCGTGTATTGGGTTGGTCGGGTATGGTGTTGGTATTTGTTATTCTTGTCATTTTTAAGCTGGTGGTATGGTAGAGGCAATAATTCGCGTAAATAGGTTTGAATCAATTCGTTAAGGAAAGAAAAAGTGAGTAGAAGAATTTTTATTTTAAGACATGGCGAAACACTGTTTAACTCTCAAAGAAAGTTACAAGGTCACTGTGATTCTCCTTTAACTGAATTAGGTGTTTCACAAGCGCGGTCGGTCGGGGCAACCCTTAAATCATTTTTGACACCAGGGAAGTTTGATATTTATGTCAGCCCACTTGGGCGTGCAATTCAGACTGCGCAGCTTATATGTGATGAGATTAATGTTTCTTATGATGCGTTAATCTCCGAGCCTCGAATAAAAGAGTACTCGTTAGGAGATTGGGAAGAGCACCACATTACTGATCTCATAGAGCAAACCCCTGAGCTATTTGAACAACGTGATTGGTTTATTCATGCGCCTAATGGTGAATCTTATAATGATGTGACTCAAAGGTTGACTGATTGGTTGGACGATTTACCCAACGATGAGTGTGATGTGGTCGTGATCAGTCACGGTTTAACAGGGCTAACCTTACGTGGCATGTTAACCGCGCAAGCTTATGACGACATTTGGCAGCAAACCATTCCGCAAGATGCGTTCTTTATTGCGCAAGATGGTCAACTGGAGCGGGTCAATTGCGTTTTGGATGAAGTAGAGAGTTAATTGCTCACTTAGGTTCTATGGAACGGAGCAAGCCATTGTGGGGCTCGCTCCGTTATTTTCTGAATTACCACATGAGATCGTCAGGAACGACGAAATCTGCATATGGGTCGTCTTCATCAATTGTTTCAGGTTCTTTGGTGTTTTGCGCAATGACAATAGTTTCGTCGCGCTGGGCGATTTTATCAGCCACACTACTTGGTATCACAACGTAACTTTCACCTTGTTTGGCGATAGCCAAAATACCTTTCACGAGCTGTTTACGCACCAATTCAGTGACATAAATAGACTTAATGATCGTGCCTTCAGTGAAGTTATATTTTTCTTCACCGTTGTTTAAATCGAGTTTATTCATCTCAATAAGTTGCGCAATTTGACTCTGGACTTCTTTGTTAAGGCGTTGCTGATTTTGCTCGGCATTTAACGCTTTATCACGTTCGAGCTGTTGACGTTTTTGTTCTTCAACGGCTGCTTTTACTTCACGAGCTTGTACCCGAGACTTTTTGGCCCCTTTCTTTACTTTTTTTAGTTTCTTTTCGTTAACAAGGCCTGCTTTTAGCATTTGCTCTTGTAGGGTTAGTTTTGCCATGGGGAACTCATCTTCATTTAATCAATAGCGCATTTTAACCTGTGGAATAGGGTAAATAAAGCAAGTAGGGAAACTATTATTAAAGGGGCAAAGAGGTGGTTACCAAAGCAATCTGGGGCATAATTTGGCTTCATTATTACCGGTTTGATTTATACCTTTAAAAAATAGTCCCTAGGGCAAATCGTGATTCTATTCATAATTTTACACAATTCTTGATACACCTCATGAAGTGGATCACAGTTTTCCTTTAGCATGGCACACTAACAAATAAAAATGGGCTGGGGTTACGGTGTATATAGAACAATTTATGATGTTGCTGGCAGTATTTGAGCGTGCGGCATTAATGCTGATGACGCTTTTTTTGCTAACGCGTACCCACCTGTTTCAAGCCATTGTGATTAAACGGCACCGTCGGCCATTTGAAACGTCAATCATCTCATTATTATTTATCTTTTTTGCGGTTGGCAGCACTTACACTGGTCTTAAAGTGTCGGGGTCTTTAGTTAATGTGCGTATTATCGCGATTCTCTCTGGGGGAATTTTATTTGGTCCATGGGTTGGCATTCCTGCTGGCTTGGTGTCAGGAATTCACCGCTACTTGATTGATATTCATGGCCCAACCTCAGTCGCCTGTTTGATTACCAGTATATTAGCAGGTGTGCTGGCCACGTGGATTCATATTCGTTGTCCGAAAAAGCAATACGCCAATTGGGGAATTGCCGCAGGGATGTTTTGTGAAGTGATTACCATGACACTGATATTGCTGCTCAATGATGACGTCGCACTGGCGAAATCGATTGTACAAGAAATCGGTTTACCGATGATCTTCGGCGCGGTTTGTATTGGGTTAATTATTATCTTGGTGCAAGACCTTGATGAAGAGAAAGACAAGGTTGCCGCTATTCAGGCTAAATTGGCACTCAATATTGCCAACAAAACCTTGCCCCATTTTCGTAAGTCAGACCGTGATTCATTAACGAAAGTCTGTGCGATTATCCGTCAAGAAACCGAAGCTGATGCGGTGGCGATTACCGATACTCAAGATGTAAAAGCCTACGTTGGGATAGGGCAAGAAAACTTTCTCGATGCGCATCATAAAATCAGTTATATGACTCAGCAAGCGGTGAATTTAGGTAAGCAGATTATCAGTAATGATTTGAATGTGCATGAGTTTCACTCATTACTGATTATTCCTCTATGGGAAAATGGTCAGGTGACTGGGACATTGAAAATCTTTTATTGTCAGCCGCACCGCATCCGCCAAGCATTACGCGAAATGGCTATAGGTCTATCTCAATTGATCTCGACGCAAATAGAAGTGTCGAAAATTGACCAACTTAAAACCATGGCCAGTAAAGCGGAGTTCTCTGCGTTGCAGAATAAAATTAATCCTCATTTTCTGTTTAATGCGCTCAATGCTATTTCAACATTAGTACGAATTAAGCCAGATAAAGCCCGTCAGTTGATCGCGAATTTAGCGGACTTTCTACGCTTCAATTTGGAGAAAGGCGATGATCTCATTGATATTCAAGAAGAGCTACAACAAGTGCGCGACTATGTCGCCATTGAACAAGCCCGTTTTGGTAATAAGCTTGAAGTAATTTTCGATATCGATGCAGTGAACTTTTCTATTCCACCGCTGTTAATTCAACCGCTGGTGGAAAATGCTATTCAGCATGGAGTAGTGCCGTTAGGCGCACCAGCGCAGGTGATTATCTCGGTGAAAAAGCAAGAGGATGGCCAGAGTGCGAAAGTGATGATCAAAGATACTGGCGTTGGTGTGCGCCAAGAGATCATTAACAAGGTCTATCAAGGCACAATGGATAGCCATCGCATTGGGTTAGTCAATGTACATCAGCGAGTGGCTCTATTATATGGTGAAGGGTTGACGATCCAACGTTTGCACCCTGGCACTGAAATTTCTTTTTACGTCAATAATATTGGTTAATCTATGTTAAAAGCTCTGATTGTCGAAGATGAATACTTAGCTCGTGAAGAACTGGAGTACCTAGTCAAAACATATAGCGATATCAATGTGGTGGCCTCTTTTGAAGATGGGTTAGAAGCGTTTAAATACCTGCAACAACACAAAGTTGATGTGGTATTTCTTGATATTAACATTCCATCCATCGATGGAATGTTGTTAGCGCGAAATATTCATCAATTCTCAGAAAAACCGCACATTGTTTTCACGACGGCGTATAAAGAATTTGCTGTTGATGCGTTTGAACTTGAGGCTTTTGATTATCTGTTAAAGCCATTGAATGAAGAACGTGTGCAACGATTGCTTAGTAAACTAGAAGCCAGTGCCGTGACACCGGAATCGGTGGCACCAGCAGAAACTAAAGCGGCGGGTTCAATCAATTTAATGCATGATGGCCGTATTCGCATAACGCCAGTTGATGAAGTGTGTTACGCCGAAGCGAGTGAAAAAATCACCGAAGTCTATACACAAGACGGAGAATATTCGGTGCCATACACCATTAGTGAGTTGATGGATAAGTTACCTGAAGAGCAGTTCTTTCGTTGCCATCGTTCATACTGTGTGAACTTAAAATGCATTGAAGAAATTATCCCTTGGATGAACAGCACCTATATGCTTAAGCTTGTCGGGTTGAGTGAGAAAGTGCCAGTGAGCCGCAGTAACATAAAAGCATTTCGTGAAAAGATGAAACTGTAATTCATGCCGATATAATGCAATTCATGCCCGTGAATTGCATTTCATTTTATAGTTCTCTCAACCTATTGTATCCCTCGTTTCGAATCGTATTCTGTAAGCAAATAAGGTGGTTTATGCCACTGAACATCTTCTCTTGTCACGGAGTTTTTGCTATGAATACACAGCTTTCTAATAGTAAAAAAATGCTTACTTTAGCGGGTACAGTTCTTACCCAATTTGCACTTGGTTCTGTTTATACTTGGAGCCTATTTAACTCACCTCTCGCCGACAAGTTGGGCGACCCAATCAGCCAAGTCGCATTTTCATTTGGTATCTTAAGTTTGGCTTTGGCGGTTGCCTCTTCTTTATCGGGTAAGTTACAAGAGCGTTTTGGTGTACGCAATGTGACGATTGGTGCTGGTTTACTATTAGGGGGTAGTTTGGTTTTAACGTCACATGCCAGCAGCCTGTGGATGCTATACCTATTCGCTGGTTTGTTAGTGGGGTATGCTGATGGTACGGGGTACCTAATGACGCTAACCAACTGTGTGAAGTTGTTCCCTAAAAATAAAGGCCTTGCTTCAGCATGTGCTATTGGCGCCTATGGCCTTGGTAGTTTAGGTTTTAAATTTATTAACGTTTACCTATTGAGTCACTTTGGGTTGTCGCAAACATTCAATCTTTGGGGCGGTATTGCGATGGTGATGGTGATTGTCGGTGGTTTAATGATGACCGATGCACCAAAACAAGAAGCAACCAGTGCAGATAACCAACAAGCGACAACGGATAATAAGGTATTTGACTATACACTGCCACAAGCCATCAAAACGTCACAATTTTGGATGCTAGCTGTAATGTTCCTAACAGTTTGTATGTCTGGTCTGTATGTTATCGGTGTAGCGAAAGATGTGGGTCAAAACTACGTTCATCTTAGTGCTGAAACGGCAGCCTCTGCTGTGGCTATTATCGCCGTAGCGAACCTACTAGGTCGCTTGGTGTTAGGTATTATGTCTGACCGTATTGCGCGCACTCGCGTGATTGCTTTGGCGCTAGTGGTCTGTTTCGTTGGTGTTGCTTCGTTAGTGTTCTTACACTTAAACAGCCTAAGTTTCTATTTTGCTGTGGCGTGTATCGCGTTTAGCTTCGGTGGCACTATCACGGTTTATCCATCTTTGGTGAGCGACTTCTTTGGCCTTAACAATGTCACTAAAAACTACGGTGTGATTTACCTCGGTTTCGGTGTGGGTAGCTTCGCCGGTTCTATTGTGGCTTCGCTATTCGGTGGGTTTGTGGCAACGTTCTACCTGATGCTTGCTTTGATTGTTGTTTCGATTGTGATGGCGGTGACCATTAAACTGCCGGGTGCACCAAAAGATTCAACCAGTCATGCGCGCCAATCTAATGTGGCAGTTCAACAAAACTGATTGGTTGATCATTCAGTCTTAAGATAACAAGAGGTCAGCATTGCTGGCCTCTTTTCGTATACTCTTGGTGATTATTGTGATTTGCGAATCTCTTCGAGTGGCTTGATTTGATGACCTTGAGCATCAAAGTTGTGCGGTGATAACCAAGAGTTAAAGGCGGTTTTCATCGCCGACCATTCCTTATCAATAACAGAAAACCAAGCGGTATCGCGTGTTCGCCCTTTGTAGACGATGGCTTGGCGAAATATGCCTTCAAAGGTAAATCCTAATCGTAATGCCGCGCGTCTTGACGGAGCGTTAAGGCTGTCGCATTTCCATTCGTAGCGGCGGTAGTGCAATTGTTCAAAGACATATTGCATCAATAAAAAATGGGCTTCTGTTGCCATAGTGGTTTGTTTAAGACGCGGTGAGAATGCGACGTTACCAACTTCAATAACACCGTGGTGCACGTCAATCCGCATTAAAGAAAAAGTACCAAGTGCTTGTTCACTGGCAAGCTCAACAATCGCATAATGTTTTGGATCTAAACTCGCCGCAGCAGAAGTAAGATAATCAGCAAATGTTTCTTTGTTGGTAAATGGACCGGCGAACATATAGGTCCAGTCGCGGCCATCTGGCGCCTGAGAGTAGGCCTCGTAGAGATCATTGAGGTGTTTTGGCACGTTTAATGGCTCAATACGGCACGTTCGTCCCTGCAATACCATATTCTGTGGTGGCTGGCGTGGCTGCCAATTAAGTAAGTTGTTACCAACCGGTTGGCCAAATTGATTATCCGGCATGACGATTCTTCCTTATCTATCATTAATAGTATACCCAAATGACCTCAAGATGCAGGATTCAGAGCTTCATCAACGAGCCTAGGTCAAGCTCAATCACGGCAGGAATGGTCATTCCCTTTTAACGTGATTGGGCGCAGAAATAGGTTTGTTGATGAGCTCCCGAAGGGCGAGTTTTATTCGCTCCTAGGCTGTGTTACTGATTTTCTACGTAGAATGACTATGTCTTCAAATCAGTGCCTTGCCTAAGAGCGAATACATTCTCGCTNAAACAGTATCTTNAGGTNACTTGGGTATATTAAAAATGGCAAAGTATCTGGGTGAAATATAAAGAGGAAGGGCGGTGACGTTGAGATCCACTTTTAACAAAAATTAAGATCCACTTCTTAGTTTTTGACATGCAATAAAAGACAGTTTTGATATAACGCATTATTGAGTAATAAATTAATGAGATAAAAAGACTTTTTCTCATTGATATATTTTACTTTATTATGTTGTGCTATTTAATTAAATTTCTTATGAAATATTAGGCATTTAAGTTACACTGTGATTAAGTTTTGTTGAGTGGTGTTGGATAACATGGATCATCTATCCTTTCGGTTAAAACTATTTATTTGCATTTCTGTTATTTTTAACAGTGTGACTTTCTCTGTGTTTGCAGCAGGTTCGACACCATCACGTATTCTCGTTTTACACTCCTATTCTCCCAGCTATGCTTGGACACGAGAATTACAAAAAGGCATTGAAGATGTCAGCCATGGAACCAATGTAAAACTGTCTATCGAATATCTGGATACCAAGCGAATTTTCAATGCCGATTATCTTGCAAGTGTCCGTCATTATTTTGAGAAGAAATATCGAGGGTATCCATTTAACGGTATTATTATCTCTGATGATAATGCGTTGAAGTTTTTCAATAGCCTAGATATGGATAACTTGAAGAATTTGCCCACAGCCGCTGTCGGGATCAACAATTTTCAAGCTGAATTAAGTTCGAAAACTCAACTCGGCACTATTATTTATGAAAAGGACCGCATTGCCGAGACAATTCAGTTAATAGCGAAGCTGCGACCAAAACTAAAAAACTTATATTATCTTGCTGACCACAGTCCCACTTCCAATCTTATTGAACTTGAAACCAAACGTATTCTGCAACATTACCCAAACATTCATCTTATTGAAGTACGAGACCTCCCTCTTAAAGACGCCGCTACCTTATTAGAAAAAGCTTCACCTAATGATGCGGTATTACTTACGCACTATAATACTGAGATTGAGAATAATGTTTATCACGACTATAACCAAGTTGCAGAACAAATCGGTAATTCAAGCCGAGCTCCTGTATTTGTTTTTTGGAAATTCTATATTCATGATGGTGTTTTAGGGGGAAGTGTCACCGATTCCTACCAACTTGGCAGCTTAGCGGCAAACTTGGTCATTCATCAATTAAATGGAATGCCCATCGATAACGCACAAATGGCTTCACAAGGATACAGAAACGTATTCGATTTTAATGCTTTGTTAAAGCATGCTATTGATAAGTCTTTATTACCTTCAAATCGAGTCTTAATTGGCGAACCTCAATCGTTTGTAAGAGAACACTTACGTTTGGTACTTATTGTTAGCAGTATTTTTGCTGTTCTGGTCATCATTATTTTTGTTTTGATTCTTTCTTTAAGAAGAAAAAAAATTATTAGTCAGCAAAACCAAAAAATACTTCAACTCCAAAAGAAAACGGTAGGTGTCCAAAAAGAACTCATTCATTTGTTGGGCGATGCGATTGAAACACGTTCGGGTGAAACAGGGAATCATGTCAAGCGGGTTGCTAAAATGTCGGCCTTACTTGCCAGCATAACAGGTTTGTCACCCAATGAATGTGAGGTGATTGAAGTCGTTAGTCCAATGCATGATATTGGCAAAATAGGGATTCCAGAATCGATTTTGGAAAAACCCGGTAAGTTAGATCCTGATGAGTGGGAAATCATGAAAGGGCATGTTGATATCGGGTATAAGATTTTGAGCGCCAGTGAAGGCGAATTCCTAGATTATGCGGCAATTATTGCTCTAGAGCATCATGAGCGATGGGATGGGGCAGGATACCCATTAGGTAAATCCGGTGAAAATATTCACTTGTATGCGCGAATTACCACTATTGTTGATGTATTTGATGCGCTATTAAGTGTTCGTTGCTATAAGCCAGCATGGCCGATTGAGCGGGTGATTGATTTGTTAATTGTAGAAAAAGGAAAACAGTTTGATCCTCAACTGACTCAACTTGTACTCGATAATATTGATGATTTCGTGGCTATTAGACAGCAGTATCCTGATGTTGCGACATTTCATATGCCCAATAACGTTTAAAACAAATGGTCATTTCTGTTTTTATCTCTCTTTGCCTGAGCTTGTTGACTAATCTCTGAGTCCGTTGGGGTTTAAAAAATTGCTATCTTGCTATTGTCGCTGGATATACTCAATTAGGTCGGTCTCAGGCAGCGGCTTAGAAAAATAAAACCCTTGAATATAAGAGACGCCCATCTGTTTTAATATCGTAAGCTGCTCTAGGGTTTCAACGCCTTCTATAATCGATTTCATATTCAGCGAATCAGAGATCGTTAGCATAGATTCTAGCAACATCGTGAGATAGGGTTCATGACCAAGATTTTTAATAAACACCTTATCGATTTTCATAGTATGAAATTGAAATTGGCGCACAAAATTCAAGCCAGAGTATCCAGTGCCAAAGTCATCGACAAATAAACGAATGCCCAGTTTGTGGAATGTGTCGACATTGCGTTCGACCACCACCAATTCGTCATCAGTAAAATCGCCATTTTCCGTAATTTCGAAAGCGAATGCGCGATGAAAGCATGGGTACTCCTTGCAAAGTGTTGCCACATCTTCAGTAAAATCGGGCGTGAGCAGTAATTCTCGATCAATGTTAATGCTAATGTATCTGCCGAGCATGATACTCTGGTTTCGTTGGTACATGTCCATGCAGGTTTCTAGTACAAAGTCGGTCAGCTCGCGAATGTGCCCCATACGCTGAGCTAATGGGATAAAAATGCTTGGTGGTATATTTCCCTGGGTTGGATGGTTCCAGCGAATCAGCGCTTCACAGCCTGAAACCTTTTCAGTTTTAGCGTCGATAATGGGTTGAAAATGCACATACAATTCTCGTTTCTTAATGGCACCCACTACGGAATGCTCTAGGCTACTTTCTTCTATTTGCTTCTTCTTACTTTGTAAGTGGTTGAGCAATACCATCAAATAAAGGACGACAAAAATCCAACTGTATTTAAACAGATAATTGAGGTAAGTATAAAAGGTAAGTGCGAAGTGAATTTCCAGTGGGTGTTGCTTAGAATGAAACGCCATGTGACGCAGGGGCATCGCTTCACTTTTTATCGGTTTTATTGTCCTACCATTAACTAAAACTTGAAAGTAGATATCGGTATCGTGTAAACGATTGCTTAAATCGCGGGTAAAATAACGAGGTGGAATGCTTATGCTCAGACCATACTTTGTGCTGTTTCTGAAGATAAAGAAAATCGAATATTGGCGTGTTAGTGCCGCCTGTGTATACGATAGTGTTTCGTTTTTAGGTGATTGATCTAAACGAGTCAGTATATCTTGATACAAATGGAATTTATCATCAGATGCTGCATTGGTACAAAAAATTTGGCCTTTAGGATTAAAGAGTGCAATGTCTTTTGCGTAATCGGAATGGAACGTTGCTACTCGTAACGTTTCTCGAGTGGTTGAGCACGGGAGTTTAGGATATTGGTCAAGAATGTACGATGTTTGTTTGCGCGTGTTTTCTAGGATTTGGTCTACGTATTGGATGGCATGTTCACCGATTTGATTAAAATACGTATTACTAAATGCAATTCCCATGTAGAGATAGACCGCGAACGAAGTGAAAAACAGAATGAGGTGTGTATTCAACGTCGCTAGGTTTAATAAAGACCTTGTGCGGCGTAACGAAAAACTCTCAGTAGTCATTAAGCGGTGATCCATTAGTTCGAATTGAATGCATTGTCATGGAAAAATTGAGGGTTTTTGTAGCACGTAGGATACGACAACGTCATATTCAATCCTTTGAAAATGTTATATTTAATATTCATACTCATACAATGTAAAAGCGATGTCAATTCTATAAATGTGAGAAAAAGTGCTCAAAAATGAGAATTACATATCACTTAGCAATTATCTGTGTAATTGCATAAAAATACGAGTGACTACGATGCCTCTTATTTTTATTTTCCATAAGCACACCATCCACTTGCCAACGATTAGTAACGCGACATTCCATTCACTTTAGCGACGTGACTGAATGTTCGTTTAATCAACAGCCATGAGATAAAAACTATGACTTATGTCTTGGGTCAATGATTGAGTCCAACATCACTAAACAGTAGCAAAGTTAAATAAGTAAACGATTACATTAGAGTTTGTATGAAAAAAAAGAGTATTTCAAATACATTTTGATTCTCACCAATGACATTTCTATGCATATGTAAATCATTATGGTTGATTGAGTTGTCGAAAGATCAATTTCGTTAATTAATTGGCCTAATTCTCTACAATTTAAGAGCTTTACTACTATCCTTTATTACAAACATTCAAGCTATCGGCCGACCTAAACTGGATGAATTCGAAGGTAGGCACGGTTTGCCTATCTCATTGTTCGGTGGTTACGAAAAGGACGGAATCTATCCAATGCTTAAAGCGTCACGTCTTTCTGTTAAGGTCAAAATGTTTCTGCTTTGTGTTGTTCCTGCGAGTCTGATTTTGGGCGGTGCAGCTTATATTTATAATCAACAGCGTAATCAACAGCAGGCGTATCATTGGGTAGCGGAACGAACTAAAGCCTTATCCCTAACTTTGCAATCTTCCAGTGACTTGTTTCAGTTGCTGAATGCGATGACAAAAGCGAACCGTCACGAGAATGCTTTTATGACGTTAGGGCAGGATTTCTTCAAACTGGAAAAACAAGTCACAATATTGGAAGAGATCAGACCTAAGTGGCAACAAGAAGTCGCGATTCACAACCAGATTTCCCAATTGCGCCAACTCACCCAAGAAGCGGTATTCTCACCTCGTAACGCTCTAAATGCAGACGCCACCCAAGGGTTCATGGTGTTGCAAGAGCTGATTGACCAGTTTACGGTGAAGGATGTGGTTTTATCAGACATATCTGACATTAAACTGTTACTTTGGCATGAAGCCTTTAGCCAATTTCTTTATTGGCGCATGAAGCAGGCTTGGCTATTAGGTAATGTACCTGAACCCAAGTCCGAACAATATATCAAATGGATACAAAACTATACCTTAGCGACGAATCAAAGGCAGATCTTGTTAGAAAGCTTGGTCAGTGAAGGATATAACCAGGCTCTCATTAATAAAACAGTACAACAGCTACAGCAGTTGATGACGGATGGTTCATTTGGTCGAGAACAGATTCGTTCACTGCGCTTTTCGTCCGCGATTAATCCGCAGGAGCTAACCAGCTATTTCGAGCAATGGCATAAGAACTTTCCTCAGTTAAAGTCTTTATATACAGAATCCAGCGTAAAAATATATGATCGCTTCATTCATCGTATTGATGAAATACAACAGCAGATCATGGCTTTAGGTATTTTAATTATGTTGGTCTTAATCGGTACGGTTGTGATCGCATTTAGCACCTTCACTCGAATTTCGATGAAATTAAACTCGATTATCGAAGCGATGATGCGTTTGGGAAAAGACAAGTATAAACCCGAACCGATTCCATTAGAGGGAAATGACGAGTTAGCCGATTTTATTAAAGATCTCAATCAGTTTATGTCGGACCAACATGCTTATAAGACCGAACTGTTGGTTGCGAAAGAAGCGGCAATATCTGCCAATCGAGCGAAAAGCGCGTTTCTCGCTAATATGTCGCATGAGATCCGAACGCCGCTTAACGGCATTATTGGAATGGCGGAAATTTTGGGTTCGACGTCATTAAACACTAATCAGCGGGAAGTGTTACTCGATATAGAAAGTTCATCACACTCATTACTCGTGTTAATTAACGACATTCTTGATTTGTCTAAAATTGAAGCTGGGAATTTAGCGCTGAGTACCCACCAATTTAATATGGCTGAGTTAGTGTTTGATACGGTAAATATGGTTAACTCCAAAGCCGTTGCCCAGCACATTGAATTAACTATCGATATTGATCCAACGTTACCCAAATATGTCATCGCCGATGAGTTTAGGATTAAACAGATATTGATGAATTTATTGTCTAATGCGGTCAAGTTTACCAATGATGGCTATGTACGAACTCAATTGACTTATATGGGAGGAAGTACTCCCAAAATACATTGTCGCGTCAGTGATACAGGGAAAGGCATTGATAACGATAAGCTCGATAGTATCTTTGAGCCCTTTATTCAAGAAGATGGCAGTATTACTCGCCGTTATGGTGGGACCGGCCTTGGACTAGCAATATGTAAACAGTTACTTGATCTAATGGGTGGGGAGATTTTAGTATCATCGATTGTCGATAAAGGCAGTGTATTTGAATTTATCGTTCCAGTTGATATGGTTGAACATCCGGTCAGTAGTACGACGTTAAGTAAGAGGGCTCTGCTGGTTCATAATGGCTCCAAGTATCGCCGGTTAGTGAATCAAGAGTGTCAACGATTAGGCTTAATTGTTCAAGAAGTTGCCGCTATTGATGAGCTGAAACCAGATAACCCGGCCCCAGAGGTTGTACTGTATTGTCAAAATCTCACTCGCAGTGCACGATCAGATGCTGTCAATATCTTACGTCTCTTCCCCAATACGCACCAAGTTTTATTGCAGCATCATCTATTCACTAACAAAGAACTGGTTTCGCAGTTTGATGCAATCGTGACTTTGCCATTTTTGGGTAATCGTTTGGAAAGGGCGATTGTAATGAGTAGCCATACCGAGGTTCAGGCTGCGGATATTGATGTGAATTCTCTCGACAATATTGCGGCAATTAATCGCATTTTGATTGTGGAAGATAATTTGATGAATCAGAAGATTGCGAGCTTTTTCCTCGATCGAGCTGGTTTAGACTATGTGATCGTTAGTAATGGACAAGAAGCGGTCGATATTGTCACACAAGGCGGGGTGTTCTGTGCGGTATTAATGGATTGTATGATGCCCGTCATGGATGGCCTAACCGCAACTAGGAAAATACGTGAGTGGGAAAAACTCAACGAATCGAAACGTCTTCCTATCATTGCGTTAACCGCAAGTGTGCTTGATGAAGACATCAGTAATTGTTTTGATGCGGGAATGGATGCTTATCTACCTAAACCCTATAAATCTCAGCAACTGTTTGATGTTTTAAACGAGTTACAAGTGTTCGAGAAAGGATAAACTCACCAGTAGTTCGTTGACAACTGAACATTACGATACGTGCATTTCTGAGTGATTATTGGTTGCGACTAAGTGGATAAACTCATCCGCGGGCAAAGGTTTGGCACATAAATAGCCTTGATACAAATCGCATTGTTCGCTGCGTAATATCGCTAATTGTTCCTCATTATTAATGCCTTCAGCGATAACCACTTTACCCAGATTATGACCCAGTTGGATAATCGTGCGCACAATCATTTGGCTCTCTTCATTATGCAAACTTTCATCAATAAAAGACTTATCAATTTTGATTGAATCGACAGGTAATTCGCGTAAGTAATTGAGTGAGGAATAGACGGTTCCAAAATCATCAATCGCGATTTTAATACCAAGTTTACGTAGTCGGTGACAAGTATGAGTAATACTTTGCAGTTCGGTCATCAACGTTGTCTCGGTGATTTCTAACTGTAACAACTCGGCTGGCAATTGATATTTGCTCAACAACTCTGTCACGATACGGTAGATATCGTCATAAACGAATTGAATAGTCGATACATTAACTGCAACGCAGATAGGTTGATTATGATCGTGCCAATATTTAGCTTGCTGGCAGGCTTGTTCAATGACCCAACGACCAATCGGAATGATTTGTTGGCTTTTCTCGGCAACACTAACAAACTCGTCAGGTGCTATCGTTCCTAGTTCTGGATGTAGCCAGCGAATTAGCGCTTCAGCATGATGAATCTGGTTGGTTTCAACACTCACTTTAGGTTGATAATAAAGTGAAAGTTCGTTCTTTTCTAAAGCGAAAGACAGTTCGCGTTCAATTTTATAATGGCGTTTCATTTCATTATTTAAATCGTCGTCATACCATTGAATACGATTTTTACCGTTCAGTTTTGCTCGATACATTGCAATGTTGGCATTACGGTGCCAAAAACTGACGCTGTGTTCCGCATCGCGCATCAGCGCAATACCTATGCTCATGGTCGTAAAGTAACAGTTATGTTCCAACGTACACTCTGCGGTGCAACTTGAAACAATTAACTGCGCTAAGTGTTCACTGGCTACCTGAATATCATTATCTTGAATGATCACTGCGTATTGATCGCCACTTAGACGAAATACAGATGAGTACTGTAAATGTTGCTGGCACACGTGATCAATTCTTAAGGAAATCTCCTTTAATAATTGATCACCCACTTGGTGACCTAAGGTATCGTTAATGCGTTTGAAATTATCTAAGTCAATAATAAGTAGCGAAAAATAGTGATGCTTATTGAGAGGCTGAGTTCGTATCTCTTGTAATGTTTCGTTAAACGCTTTGCGATTGCCTATACCGGTAAGAAAGTCAGTTAAACTTTCTATACGAAACCGTTCCATTTGAGTTTTCAAACGCAACCGATAGTACAAACTGACCGTAGCAAAAATACTGATCGTCATTAACTCAAACGTATTGCCAATAAAATCACCCTGTATGTGCAGGGGATCGGTCGGTATAAAAAATAACACAAGCAGTCCAGCAACGGCCATAGGCCAGAGCGAGCCAGGATAGAGCACTAAATAACAGAGAGGGGCAAGTAATATAACATCGGAAGGTATGACGTTGTGCTGTCTATCATCGAGACAGCCTAAAATTAACAAACATAGCGATGCCGCGACACATAAGTGTTTAATCTTACCGTTGGTACTAGAAAAGATTCCCAACATAAACAGGGGATAGAGAATAAAAATATGCGATAAAAGAAAGTGATTAGACAACTGCATATGACTAATCAATGTATGGGTTGTTAAGGACAGTGCGATTAGGAAAAAAACAGTAAACGCATAATTTAACGATACATTTTGTTTGGGCTGTGTCGGTTTAAATGGCATCGGCATTGCGTTTCCTGTTAGCAAGAGCAGGCAGAGTGATTTCTGCCTGAGCACTGTAACAAGTCTAGTGGCAGTTGTTGAGCTTACACCAGCACAACTGACGAAACCTTATGCATATTCTGACAATTTTTATCAGTGCGTCTCAGTGATAAGACACTCAATGTTTAATACTGATATTACTCAGTCATAGGTTCGATAGTAGTGATCGATTCTAACTCGTCGCGAGGTAACCAGTTTACTTTAACTCCGGCTTGTAAAAACATCTCCTGGCTTACTTTAATTTTTTCTCCCCAACGAGATAAATACTCTTCGGTTTGTTCCGGGCAATGCACTGCAGACATGCCAGTTTGAATGATCTTTGCCGCACAGTTAGGACAAGGGAAGTGGGTGACGTACATTTCACAGCCGTCAAGGTCTCGCTTGGCAAACAGAATCGCATTTTCTTCCGCATGTAACGTTTTTAAATACTTCATATCACGTTCATCCGTCGCCGCACTGTCGGAGATGCCATGGGGGTAGCCGTTGAACCCAACCGATACAATGCGGTTTTGTTTAGTGATGACGGCACCAACTTGCGTTGATGGATCTTTGCTCCATGACGCTACCAGTTCCGCCATTTGGGAGAATCGCTTAGCCCATTTTGAAATCATTATCAGGTTCCTTACGTAAATCGGATAATCGAGAAGGTGGTTACTCTATATCTTATCACTGTTGTCAATAGAGACGTGAACTCTCACCTAACGTATTGCAGGGTAAGTAGCCACTATGGGTTGTATACCTGTATATATGGATAAAAACTAGAAATTTTCAAGGTTTTGCCCGATATTTTCGCACATTGTTGATCCATTCTTGCACTGCAATAGGGAATAATGGTCAAACGGCCATTACAGTTGTAAGAGATCTCTCACAAGGTTCGTGGGATATCTAACTATTTATGGCTAGTCGATTTGCGCTATCTTCCTTAACTTGATGTTTATAATACGAATTTGAGAGAAAACTATTTTGGTGCAATAAAAAAATAAAATATCGACGTTGCCGAAAATCTGCAAAAGAGTAAATTTAACTCATCGGCAGGACGCTGATAAGGAACAGGAAAGACCCAAGGATTGGTCATCTTCAGGACGAAGATACGGCGTTTCAGGATGAAAAGTCGGCATGGATAGCAAATTACAACATGAGCTCAGCTAGGATGGTTGAAATCAATTAACGTTGTAAAACTTTTATGGAAGAAAGTGCGTCTGTCAGGAAGACAGAGACATGGACACCGCTAGGATGGCGATGAAATGGATTGCGCTGAAGGATACAGCAAACTATCAGGGATTAGATGCAGGGAGCACCTATCGTAGCTGGATTGCTGCAAGTAAGAACTGACCCCACTAGGCATGAGCCTAGTGGGGTTTTCTTATATGAGCGCGTGTTGTCTTATCAATGATTGTAGTTTGAATGATAGGTTCTGTCGATTTATCAAATTCTGATGCAGAGTATGTTCGCTAATTCTTTACGTTATCCAGTATTGCCAAAGGGTAATAACTCTTGCTAATGTGCGTGCATTCATCTTTCGTCTGACGAGAGATCTTTTTATTCTTACCGGTGGTAGTGTGGAAAAAACATCCGTCTTTTTGTTACGTATTCTTAAAGAACATCCCGAACCGCAAATTTCGATTGGAGCTTTACTTGAACTGCTAAAACGCCGTTCTTACGGCGCACTGTTGATTATGCTTAGTTTAGTTGGGTTGATTCCAGGTATTTCATTTTTGGCTGGCTTTGCGGTTTTTCTTTTGGGCGTGCAAATGGCGATCGGTTTTCACGCTCCACGTCTGCCAGCATTTGCACGTAAGCGAAATCTTGACTGTGGTAAGTTGTTACATTTCATCCAAGAGTTGCAACCGTGGCTGCAAAAATTGGAGTATTACGTCAAACCTCGCTGGGACATTTTATCGACTTTGATGGTGCGTCGAGTGATTGGCATCATGATCTGTGTACTCGCCTTTGTCTCCTTATTACCGTTGCCCTTTGTCAACTTTGCACCTAACTTTGCCATCATCTGTTTATCGCTGGGTATTATTGAACGTGATGGTATTTGTATTTTAGTTGGGGGCTTTCTTGGTTTAGTTGCCGTATGGATTGGTTATCTCCTAGTGCGTGTAGCCTTTGCCTCAGTGTTGCTGGTAATATAGCGACGTAGTTTTTCATAAGATAAAAGAGTGGGATCATGGAAGCTCAAGTTAAATGGGTTGAGGGTTTTAAATTTCTCGGCCAATCAAATTCTGGTCATTCTGTTGTGATGGATGGCAGTGGTGGTGCAACAGCACCAAGCCCAATGGAAATGGTAATGATGGCCGCTGGTGGCTGCAGCTCTGTCGATGTAGTGGACGGATTAAAAAGCGCCAATCAGAAAGTGACATCGTGTAATGCACGTGTGAGTGCAGAGCGTCGTGATACTGCTCCTAAGTTGTTTACTAAAATGAATATTCATTTCGAAGTTGCTGGCGTTGACCTTGATACTGATATTGTTGCCAAAGTAACGGCAGATTCTTTAGACAAATATTGTTCAGTGTGTTTAATGCTAGGTAAAGGTGTGGAAATGACTCACAGCTACGAAATTATCGCTGACTAATCATTGCTGTTTAGCGGTTCGTATTGATGAAGCGCTTAGCAAGAGTGATAGCTTCAAGCCAGATGCCCAACAGTATCTGGCTTTTTATTTAGTCGAACAAGTGATACCAGCAAACTGTCTGGATTATGTGATTTATCACTATGTAAATTAACAGTTTGTTGTTTAAGCTGTTCTCATATACCCAAATACCTTTAGGTCAGTTGAGTATCAATATGGTTATAAAATAAGGAACAAAGAATGAGCGACCTCGATAATATGCTGTTAGGACAAGAAGTCGATGGCACATCAAACGAATTAGAACAGCTACGTATTGCTACGGCCTCATTAAAATTGCAGATCAATCAATGTGTCGATACTAAAAAACGCTTTTTCCTCCAACAACAGATGTTTGGCGCCCTAGGTGAGGGGAGTATGGTTCAACTGCCATTTCACTGTGAATTTGGTAAAACGATATTTATCGGTGACCACACATTTTTGAATATGAACGTCACTATGCTTGATGGGGCGAAAGTCACTATTGGAAATAACGTTTTAGTCGGGCCTAACACGCAATTTTATACCCCTAGTCATTCCTTAGATTACCGCCAACGTCGTCACTGGGAAGTGGTCTGTTCGCCGATTACGATTGAAGATGATGTTTGGATCGGGGGGAACGTTGTGATCACGCAAGGGGTAACGATTGGCGCACGTTCTGTGATTGCTGCTAATTCCGTGGTGACTGATGATGTACCTGCCGACAGTTTATATGGTGGAACGCCCGCTAAATTAATTAAGTCATTAAAAGAAACGAATGGAATCACAATGTAATTTATCTCTTGGGGTCATCTATCGATAGCACAGAATGAATCTTGCTACAGTGTCACTTTATTTAAAATCTAGACGAACATTTTATGTGGAATCACCATAAGTACACCTTGTTTGGTGTTGCTGCCATTTTACTGTGGGCGAGCTCAATTGGCTTAATGCGCACGGTGACGGAATTACTTTCTCCGCTGGGTGGCGCTGCTATGATTTATACCGTCTCAACGCTATGTTTGCTCTTTGTTGTTGGACTGCCTAAATTCACGGTTGCTTCTTGTCGTTACTTATTTTTGGCCGGTGTTGCATTTGCTGCTTACGAAGTCTGCTTATCAATGGCGATTGGTATGGCGAATGATCGTTATCAGGTTATGGATATGACGGTCATTAACTATTTATGGCCAGCATTAACTGTACTTCTTACCGTGGTCACGTCTCACAAACCAGTGAAGTTCTGGTTACTCCCCGGGGTACTGGTTGCCTTTACGGGTGTCGTTTGGTGTATTACCAATGGTCAATCCCTTTCTTATGCGTTAATTCGCCACCATGTCGCCACCAATCCATTCACTTATTGTTTAGCGTTTTCAGGTGCGATCATCTGGGCGGTGTACTGCACAGTGACACAAAAGATTTCTGATGGTGAAAATGGAATTACCTTGTTTTGTGCTCTAACGGCAGCTGTGTTGTGGATACAGTACGGATTGAGTGACGAAGCGTCATTACACTTATCCGTTAATGCTTTGATTTATTTAATGATCACCGGTGCGGTAATGGGGGGAGGGTATGGTCTATGGAACCTTGCTATTTTGCGAGGAAACATGATGTTGTTAGCCACACTCTCTTATTTTACCCCGGTATTTGCGGCGCTGTTTTCATCCATCATCTTAGGTATTGTATTGGGCCTAGCGTTTTGGCAAGGGGTTATGATGGTCAGTATTGGGTCATTAGTCTGTTGGTGGGCAACACGTGAACCGGTAGAAAGTCGTAGCAGATTGGAATTGATTGAAAAATAAAAAGCGAGGTCTTCGCCTCGCTCTTCGATCTTGTTATGCAACATTGAGTGTTAACTGCAACTCGAATGGTAATTTAGACAGTCGCTGCTCAAGTGTTTGACGTGTTGCTTCGATGTCTTGCATGTCTATCTGGTCGTTTTTATCGGCGATAATATCGATATCAACCCACAACTCGCGACCAATTTTAGTCACCGCAGCTAATTCAAGTTCTTGAGTCGACATTTCGTTAGCCGCTAAGATACCTTGATCAACACGCTGACAAATCTCTTTATCTGGCGCCATCAACAGCATTTCACGGGTAGCCGATTTGATCATCATCACGGGCACTTTTATAAAATAGAACGACATCAGTAACATCAACATTGGGTCAACATACACCGCGTAAGGTGCAAGTGGTGTTAATGTCATGACCCAAGCAATGATGAATGCGACAGTAATAACCACACTGAGCAAGGTATCCATTTGCCACTGTTTGATTTCCGCACCGATCAACCCTGAAGGGTATTTGCGGTTCATTCGAGCAATGGTATACCAAGTAATGCCACAACCAACCACGTTAATCAGGCCAAACAGGGTCGCAATTGAGGTGTCAATGGCATGACCGCCAGCCAGTAAATCGATAACCGCTGAATACAGTGAATAAGCGACCACCATTAATATCACTAACCCTTTAAAAGTAATTACCAGCGGCTCAAACAGAGCACGGCCAAAAGGGAATCGAGTATCTTGCGGCTTTTCTAAATATTTGGCGACTGCTAACGAGAGCAGTGTTAACAACATACTGACCGATGAATAGACGCCGTCGAATGCAATAACCAGCGACCCGACCAGTAACCCAATCACTAGCCCACCACCTGCAAATACAGATGATACTAAGGCAGAGAGCGTTAAAACGCGTTTTTCATTGAGAGTGGTTTGAGTACACATGATAAAGACCTATTAGAAACTTGACGCTAATTCTGGCCTTTTGCGGAAAATATACAATCCAAATTTAACCGAATTCCAATGAGTTAAATTCACTAAACTAAGATATCGTTGTTAAATCATTCACTTAAGTGAAGATTTAAGCGTCAAAATAGTTGACGCTCAGCGAACCTGGCCAAAAGAGGTAGTTAGAAGTCGAACAGAAAGTCATTGAGCTTGTCAGAGAGCCATGACATGGCCGCAGACTCGGTGCTGCCTGCTGGGCTAAACATACAATAGTCCTCTTGAGTAAGCCCATACGTGTGTTTTATCACTGTCAAATTTTGTTCACGTAGGTGCTTACGAATCAGAGGTTCTGGTAATACGCCCCATGCATTGTCAGTCAAGATGGTATTCAGAATATACTCGAAACTGGAGAACCCGATATAACGACGTGAAAAGGGTTCAAGACTTGGGTTGTCTTTTTCAGTGAGGTACACCATGACGGCTTGTTTGGCATTACGTAATTCTTCTTCTGTTACTCGTTTTGATTTCGCCAGAGGGTGCGATGAACGACATACCGACATCATGCGAATTTTCCCAAGTGGTTGATATATCATGCGAGGGTCGTCAAGACGCTCGTAGTCAACACCAAACGCAAAATCGACTTGTTGGGTCGCAACGAGGTTGGCGAGATCACCGCTCGAAGCTAACACCAAATTAAAGGAAGTATTAGGAAATAAGTTATTCAACTGATGGGCTAATTCTTGCCAAAGTGTATCGGGCAGAGAATCGTCGCGGGCAATCCACATTTCTGCCGCAAATTCACCGGAGACTTCACTGCAGGTGTATTTAATTCTTCTCGCCGTCAGCATGATGTTTTCACAATCTTTATAAATTGCTTTGCCAGCTTCTGATAAAGAAAGTTGATTGCCGGTACGATTAAATAAAGCAACCCCCAGCTCTTTTTCGAGCGCTTTAAGTGCCATACTAATTTTAGTCCGGTTGCACTCAAGTTGAGATGCGGCAGTAGTGACTGAGCCAACGTCTGCTACAGTGCAGAACGCTTCAATTTGCGATAAATTCATGGATTAACCATTTAATGGAACACCTTCAAATCATAAACAATTTTCGTAAAGAAGACTATTTGATGTATTTATCGTCAATTAAACTGAAATTATCCTCCTGAGTTCAAGAATCCGTGCTAACTCGGTGAACTTTCTTCAATTTTGGTTTACTCTTGGCAGTATTGTCTGAATAAGATTAAGTAAGACGGAGGCCACGATGGCGCAGAACTGGGATGAATACGCGGCAGATTGGGAAAAAGACGACTCGACCACTGCTTTTGCGCATGAGGTTTTTGCAGAATTACAGAAATTAACGCCACTTGAAGGTAAGCATGTGCTTGACTTCGGGTGTGGAACCGGTCTTTTGACCCAATTAATTGCAATTGATGCTAGGGATGTTGTGGCGTTAGATAGCTCTGAGGCCATGATAGAAGAGTTGGATAAAAAAGAGTTATTTAACGTTGAACCCGTTGTTGATGCTTTAACGCGTGGTCTTGTCGCTCAACATCCAGCGTTTCGTAAGCAATTTGATGTTGTGGTTGCTTCTAATGTATGTGGTTTCCTAGCTGATTATGAGCAGGCCGTCGATATTATCTATAGCTTATTGGATGAAGGTGGCCTGTTTGTGCATTGGGATTGGCAGGTAGATGATCATGATCCTGAGTTTGGATTAAGCGAAAAAGACGTGGCTTCTGCCTTGAATCGTGTTGGATTCAGTGACGTGGTGACTAAAACAGTCTTTAAAATACAGACACCGCAAGGTTTAGCGCCTGTTATTATGGGTGTCGGTAAAAAATAGCAGGCCTCTCGGCCGTTAAATCATCAAGCATATTCAGATCCTACCCAGTTTAAAATGCAGCACTCAGTGCTGCATTTTTCTTATCTATCTGATGATAAGAAATCCTAACTTCACTTCTTTTTAACCTCTTAATAGGGTTAATTAATAATCCTTAAGGTGTTCTTAAGTTAGCCTTTCTATTCTCATTGCATCACTCCGAGGGAGACATGCAATGAGCTTTTCTCACGATAATTTATCGATTGATTTATTGGCTGTCGGTCAGCATCACCCAATGCGTTCACAGGTTGAAATGTATGTGAAGCAACGTTACCAACTCGCATTCGACGCTCGTCTCGAACAATTTATGCCTGTGTTCTTAGTTTTGATGAGAGGAACAACGATTTTATCCGTATGCGGGTATCGTAGCGCTGAACAAGAACCCCTGTTTTTGGAACAGTATTTAGATCACTGCGCTGAAGAAATGGCAAAGCAATATCTCGGTTGCAGCGTATGTCGCTCTGAACTTATTGAGTTTGGACAATTAGCGGCGTTTTCAAAAGGCATGTCACCTTATCATTTTCTCGTGATGACCCGGTATCTGGTCGAACAAGGTTATCGATGGTGTATTTTTACCGCCACGGATCCTCTATTTGCCATGATGCGCCGTTTAGGCTTAGCGCCTGTTGTTATAGTTGAGGCCGATGCCGACCGCATTGCTAATGCGACGCAAATCTGGGGGTCATACTATCAAAATCAACCAAGAATTATGGCGGGTGATTTGGTTGCATCCTTAGCTCATTTAGAAAATGTACTCGATTCTGGGGGGCATAAAGTGGGGTTGGCGTTATGAATCGAATTTTGCAGTGTTTGGCAACGCGTGCTGCGATGCAGCCAGACGATATTGCTTTTGCAGGAAGCGAAACGCTAACGTACCAACAATGTTGGCAGCAGGTACAGTCAGTGGCGCAGCAACTTAGCGCTCTTTCCCCTCGCTGTATCGCACTGCGCGCTGAAAATAGCGTTCAGTGGGCGGTACTGGATTTGGCAGCTATGTTGGCGCAGATTCCATTCGTCCCTGTTGCGCCATTTTTTACTGATCAGCAAGTTGAGCACACGTTGCAAAGTTGTGGGGCAGATCTGCTATTTGGAGAGTGGGCTGCAGAGATAGCCACGGTGACTAATGAGACCATCGCCGGTTTTAACGTTTGCCGAGCATTGGGTGACTATCAACCCGCTGAATTATTGCCTGGCACCATCAAAGTCACGTTTACATCTGGTTCGACGGGTCACCCGAAAGGTGTGTGTTTAAGTGAGCAAAACCTTGAGAGCGTCAGTGATTCATTAGCGGTACAGGTTAAAACGGCTTTGCAAGGAGATAGCTCGCATCTTTCTTTAATTCCTTTGGCAGCTTTGCTTGAAAATGTCACAGCAGTTTATGTGCCTATTTTGTTGGGTAAACGTTCCATTGTGTTATCTGGCGAATCGATTGGACTAAGCGGCTCAAGCCAGTTTGATCCTCAGCAATTCATTCATGCGCTTATTCGTTATCAACCCGCTAGTTTAGTGACGACTCCAGCGTTATTGATGGCGTTAATTCAATTGGTCGATTCTGTACCAGCTATCGCACTATCGCTGCGTTTTGTTGCGGTAGGTGGGGCGAGAGTTTCTGCCGAGTTGATACAACGGGCTCACCAAAAGTCACTGCCTGTTTTTGAAGGGTATGGACTATCTGAATGTGCATCTGTCGTCAGTTTAAATACTCCGCTCGCTCACCAGCCCGGTTCGGCAGGCAAAGTGTTACCACACCTAACGATTAAGCTGACCGATGACAGCGACATTTTAGTCAAAGGAAATGTTGCACTTGGCTATATCGGGGAACCTTTTACTGATGAATGGCTTGCAACCGGTGATATTGGCACTGTCGATCAACAAGGTTTTCTAACCGTCACTGGGCGCAGAAAACATCAGCTTATCACTGCTTTTGGGCGCAACGTGTCACCGGAATGGATTGAAGTTGAAGCGCAAATATACCCTGAGCTGCACCGTATGATCGTGATTGGCGATGGTGAATTGCAGTTAAGTGCGGTGGTGATTAGCCAACAGCCCGAACCGGCTATGTTAGCTGCGCAACAATTAAACAGCGTATTACCCGATTATGCGCGCTTAGACAAAATCTATTTGGTTGAAACTGATAGTGAGATGCTACAAACGTGTTTTACCCCCAATGGTAAACCATTACGTCACCAAATTAGTCAATGGATAAACACCAACGAGCACACTGGTATGGCTCGTTCTTATCCATTATGAGTTGGCTTTTGCCGATTGAGGAGATAACCATGACTGAGTTTTTTAAACGTTTACAACAAGAGACTAAAACCGCACAGCAAGTGATGTTGCAAGCTCCGATATTTACGCAGTGTGCTCAAGGACAAGTCAGCCATGAGCAGTATGTCGCTTTTCTCACCCAAGCCTATCATCACGTAAAACATACTGTTCCGCTATTAATGGCGTGTGGTGGGCGTCTAACGGCGGATTATGAATGGTTAAGGAGCGCAATTGGCGAATACATCGAAGAAGAAATGGGGCATCAAGAGTGGATCTTAAATGATATTACCGCTTGTGGTGCTGATGCTGATCTAGTGCGCAAGAGTATGGGTGAAGGGAAGGCGAGCCAAGCCATAGAATTGATGGTTGCTTACCTCTATCACCAGATAGACCGGGCTAATCCACTGGCATTATTTGGTATGGTTTGGGTGTTAGAAGGAACCAGTGTGAGTGTTGGCGGTGATATGGCAGCACTTATCAAGCACACACTGGCGCTACCCGATAAAGCAATGAGCTATTTAAATTCCCATAGTGTACTTGATCAAGACCATATTCAATTTTTTGAAAAACTGATGAATAAGATCGAATCACCTGATGACCAGCAAGCTATTATTGATAGTGCCAACATGATATTTGCTTTATATGGTCAGATGTTACGTGGTTTAACTGAACGTTCTTTGTTGAAAGTGGCTTAGGAGTACCGGTCATGGACTTACAAAACAAAACGGTCGTTCTTACAGGAGCAACTGGAGGAATTGGCCAGGCAGTGGCCCAATTATTAGAGCAACGAGGCGCAAACTTGGTGTTAGTGGCTCGTCATCAACAAGCGTTAGAAACGTTGCGAGAGTCACTTAAACGTCCTGAAAGTCATGCAGTATGTGCTGCTGATGTCACCGACGGTGAACAGCGGGAAAATTTACTGCATTTTCTGCGCTATGGTCTTGATGATCATGGTATCGATGTCGTGATTAATAACGCAGGAACAAACCAGTTCTCGCTGCTATCGCAACGCAGTCCTAGTTCGGTTGAACATGAGATAGCGCTTAATCTTAATGCCCCCATATTGTTAACTCAGGGAATGTTAAGTTGGATTAATCGACCGGGTATTATTTTAAATATCGGTTCAACGCTCGGAGCCATTGGCTATCCTGGCTACAGCACGTATTGCGCGGCGAAATCCGGTGTGCAACGGTTTAGTGAAGCGCTTGACCGTGAACTCGATGGCTCTGGAATACGAGTGTTGTTCCTCGCGCCAAGAACCACAGATACTCGTTTAAATAATGATGCGGTGCAGGAGATGAACCGCGCCTTGGGTAATCATAGTGATAGCGTTGATGTCGTGGCTAAACACGTGGTTAAAGTGATAGAAGACGAAATTGCATCACTTTGGATAGGGTGGCCAGAAAAGCTCTTCGTCCGTATCAATCAACTTGTACCTAATGTGGTGTCGAAATCGATCCGTAAACAGCAAGCCACTATTCATCAATTCATTTCAAATCGAAAAAAACACGTGTAATTGGGGGCAGCATGAGCAAATATCGTTATTGGCTACTGGCCGTATTAGGGGGCGTTTTATCTGCCGGTGTATGGGCAAATGGCGCCGACCCATTAGACACCATTCAACATAAATGGGCGAAATGCCAGTATCAAGTTGAAGATAAAGATAATCAAATTTATTGTTTTGAGAATTTAATCGCTCGTAATCAAAAAGCGTTGGATGCTGATCCTAAACGGCACGAATTGAAAGTATGGTTGGCGATCAGTGAATCCTCTTTAGCGGGGGCAAAAGGTGGTCTAGGCGCACTTTCTTTGGTGAAAAAGGCCAAAGTGTTACTTGAAGAAGTAATTAAAGAGGCGCCAAATACGTTAGACGGATCGGCGTATACCAGCTTAGGTTCACTATATTATAAAGTACCGGGATGGCCTGTTGGATTTGGTGATGACGACATGGCTGAAACTATGTTATTAAAAGCATTAGAAATCAATCCTAATGGTATTGATCCTAATTACTTTTATGGCGACTTTTTGGCAGAGGAAGGCCGCGACAAGGAAGCGATACAGTATCTGAAAAAAGCGCAAAAAGCGGCGCCACGACCTAATCGTCCTGTCGCTGATGCTGGACGAAGAGTTGAAATCGCCGCCAAATTGGGAGAACTGAAGTCGTAATGCGATTACTATTGGTCGAAGATGATGTGTTATTAGGGGAATCCATGGCGGAAACATTGCGCCGTCATGGCTACACTGTTGATTGGCTTGAACGCGGAAGTGGCGTTGACGTTGCACTCAAAACGGAACAATTTGCCATCATCGTACTGGATCTTACTTTGCCCGATATCGATGGGCTTGAAGTGCTACGTCGCGTTAGACAGGCAGGTTTTACCGTTCCTGTATTGATCCTGACGGCGCGTGACGATATTCAAGACCGAGTGAAAGGGCTTGATGGCGGTGCAGATGATTACCTTGTTAAGCCTTTTATCTTAGATGAATTATTAGCACGTTTGCGTGTATTGATCAGGCGGCAAAATGGCTATTGTGAAGAGGTGTTGTCTATCGGCGAATTTTCCCTGTCGTTAGCGACGCAGTCGGCGATATTTCAAGGCGAAAAGCTCAAACTGACCAACAAAGAATTTAAGTTGCTCGCGACACTCATGACTTCTGCAGGTAGAGTGCTAAGTAAAGATCAATTACAACAAGCCTTACATGGCTGGGATGATGGTGGCAGTGATAATGCCATCGAAGTTCATATTCATAATCTGCGCAAGAAAATGCCGCTAGATATCATCAAAAATATTCGTGGAGTAGGGTATATCATTGAAAAATAACGCGCATAAAGTCTTTTCAATGAAAAAACGCCTGACTTGGTCAGTCGTGCTTTTATCTACGTGCTTAATTTTAATTTCGCTTATCTTCAGTTACTTCGAATCAAGACATGAAATTCGTGAAGTCTATGATGCTCGTCTCGGGCAATCGGCGAAAATGGCTTTGTTAAGCGTACCTAGCGTGATCAACAATTTGGATGACAAAGTGGCTAAAAAACAGTTATCAAACTGGATGGCTCAACTTAGCCAACAAGCCGATTCACAAGGCGGTGAAGGTCCTACCGATTATGGTCATCCTTATGAACGAAATATTCTCATTCAATATTACCGTGACGGTAAGATGCTCTGGAGTTCAATACCATCGATGACGGCGATTAACCATAATCCAGATTATTATGGCTATGGTTATGTTTCACATATCGGTAAAACTTGGCGATTTTTTCAGCTGCGTATGCCGGACTCTGATGACTATGTAGTGACCGCCGAAAAACTCTCTATTCGCCACGAAATGATCAATGAATTGGCCTTATCGACGGCCTTGCCACAGTTAATATTGATTCCCTGCTTGGGGATAGTGATGGCTCTATTGATTGAGCGTAATTTTAAACCGATTACCGAACTGCGCAGTGCAATAAGCCAGCGTAATATTAATAAGTTGGACAAGATTTATGTCCAGCACCCGACGACGGAATTAACCCCGCTGGTGGCTGCATTGAATACATTGCTGGGAGAACTAGACGAAGCTTGGCAACGTGAAAAGCGGTTTACCAGAATGGCTGCGCATGAACTTAAAACGCCATTAACTATTTTACGACTGAATGCAGAAAATGCGTTTGACGCGCCAACGAAAGAGCAGTTGACCACTTCTCTCAATCACATACTTGCTGGCATTGATCGTACAGACCGTTTGATTCAGCAATTATTGATGTTAGCTCGGGTTGAAAGTGTCAAATCACTACAGTTTGTGAAAATTGAGTTAGCGGAGTTTCTGCAATCTGTTTTAGCAGAAATCGCCCCTATGGCACTAAAGCAAGATCAAGAACTTTCTTTGGACGCAAACCCTGCCGTTATTATGGGGGATCCGGCTTTGTTACGAGTACTGTTTTTAAATTTACTGGATAACGCGATTCGTTACTCTGGAAAACGTACCGCTATTAGTGTGGTATTAACTGAATCGGATGATCATTTCATTGTGAACGTGAGTGATTCAGGCAAACCTATTGAGCAAGAGGTTAGGGATAAGTTATTTGATAATTTTTACCGAGCAAATTCTGAACGTGGCGACGGAGCAGGATTGGGGATGTCAATCACTCGAGATATCGCAAAATTACACCATGGCAATGTTGCTCTTTTAGATCATGATTTGAAAGGGAATACTTTTCAAATCACACTTAAGAAACACAATTTATAACTTGATTTCCAAATCGTAAATTGAGTATTTAATTAATTTAATTGCGTAATTATTGAAGATTATTTATAATCTGGCCTTAACAAAGTCGATGGAACCATTGTTGTGGTTTATCTAATTTGTCACTAACAACCAGGCTAGGTCGTTATAGCAGTCCGATTATGCGCTATTAGTCGAATTGACATTAGAAATAAAATTAAATAACACAAAATCAAAAAGAGACCGATATTTGTCGGTCTCTTTTTATTTTCTAATTCGCTTGATACGCTTTCATTAGTTCGGTTAACGCCTCTGGGTTAGCGATGGCACTGAGATTGTCGATATCGGTACCCGCGATAGCTTGTTTGACTGCCTTTTCTACCAATTTTCCTGAGTGTGTTTTGGGGATTGCTGGTACGGCAATGATGTGTTGTGGTACATGGTAAGGGGAGCGGTTTGTCTTTAGTTGCTCGCAAATTCTCGTTTTGAGTTGATTAGTTAACGTAAATTGTGGATCTAACTGCACAAACAGTAGGATAACTTCATCCTGCTGCTCTTTTTTCCCTACGGCGATAGCATCAACAAGCTCTTCAAATTGTCTTAATTCACAATAAATCTCTGCGGTTCCCACTCGAACTCCACGAGGATTGATCATAGTGTCACTGCGGCCATGGAAAATCACCCCATTTTGTGAGGTTAACTCGATTTCATCACCATGGTGCCAAACCCCAGGAAATCGCTGCCAATAAGCGTTATAATAGGCTTCGCCTTTATCTTGCCAAAAGCCAATGGGTTGGTTGGGAAAACTATTTCGGCACACTAATTCGCCATGCTCTTGAATCACGGGAGTACCATTATTATCGAAGGCGGTGACATCCAAACCGAGCCCGATACACTGACATTCTCCGCGGTAAACGGGCGCTATAGGATTACCCATGACAAAGCAACCACAGATATCGGTTCCGCCAGACATTGAAGACAGCAACAAATCGCCTTTTATGTGTTCATAGACAAAATCAAATTGCTCATCATAGAGTGGAGAACCAGTTGAACAAAGGGTTTTTAGCGCGTTGAGCGAGTAGTAATCGGCAGGATAAAACTGCTTTCTTTGTAGTTCGGAGAGGTATCGTGCCGACGTTCCGAATAGTGACACGCCGACTTCTTCTGCAATCTGCCATAAGGCTTGAGGTTGAGGATAGAAAGGGCTACCGTCAAAAATAACCAGAGTGGCTCCACTGGCTAGCGCTGATACATGCCAATTCCACATCATCCAGCCACAACTGGTGTAATAGAATATTTTGTCTTCCGGATGAATATCACAATGTAACTGATGTTCTTTGAGATGGTTTAACAGTGTGCCGCCAATCGAATGGACGATACACTTAGGTTTTCCGGTCGTCCCGGATGAATAAAGAATAAATAATGGGTCATTAAAATTACCACGATTATATTCTAATCCTTTGCCGTTATATCGATTTAAGATGGCATGCCAATCAGAAAAACTGTCGTTAAATTCGTCGGTCTTTGCATTTCGTTGTTGTAAGTATTCAATCTGACATACATTTTGAATACTTGGAATCGCCGCAACAATGTCTGCATTGTGTTTTTCTAGATGATGTACGGTTCCGTTAAATGTGTAGCCATTGCAGCAAAATAGTATCTTGGGGTTAACTTGACCAAATCGGGCGGTGACAGCCTCAACGCCAAGATCGGGAGACACTGAGGTCCAAATCGCGCCTAAGCTCGCTGTTGCAAGCATAGCGATAACGGATTGAGGTATATAAGGTAAATAGCCCGCGACTACATCGCCTGCATTAACACCATTTTGGAGCAACCATTGTTGAATCTTTGAAATCTGATCTTCGAGGTTTTGCCATGTGTAGGTCTGAGTTTGGCCCGCTTCATTACGAAACCATATCGCCGTTCCTTCGGGCGATCTAAAAGCATAAGAGAGGCAGTTTTCCGCGTAATTGAGCCTTGCTTGAGGAAACCAAGTTGTGTCGAGTGCGGGAAAAAAATCTCGCTCAGAAACAATATTATCTCCGGTTATACATTCACCCTGATTCCCGATAATGTCGCAATATTCCCACAGTGAGAGCCAAAACTTTTTGCTCTCTGTTATTGACCACTGATACAGCTCATCATAAGAGGAGAAGGAGCGGTTCTCGCGTTGACTTACCATCTGCATAAAATCGTATAGGAGTGACTGTTCGACCCTGTCCTGACTCGGTGTCCAAATCGGTGAAGCCTTTGACATATTGGTTATTTTCCTACTCGACTGAATGTATGGATAAAGTGTTGATGGTGATTGGGTTAAAGTCAAACAGCCATATTGCGCAATGTCACTATTTGTTTACATCCAAGCAGTAAATAATTTATTGACTAATTTATCACTATTGTTGTAGCCGGATTATGCTTTATACAGCATTAAAAAATAGGAGAGGGATGATGACGACGTACCATTCCAAACCCATAGACAGCGATGGCAAGATGACTTGGACCCATGAAGAAGTGTCAGTCTGGCGTTATTTAATTGAACGACAGAGTAAGCTCTTGCCCGAGCGCGCATGTACCGCCTATCTTGATGGGTTGGATTTATTGCAATTATCCAGTGCAATGCCGCCCCAACTTGCAGATATCAATCGAGTGTTAAAGTCAGCCACTGGATGGAGCGTCACACCGGTTCCAGCGCTAATCGACTTTAAACGATTTTTCAGTTTATTGGCGCATCAGCAATTCCCTATTGCTACCTTTATGCGCCGCAGAGATGAAATCGACTATTTACAAGAGCCGGACTTCTTTCATGAAGTATTTGGTCATTGCGCAATGTTGACTAACCCAGATTTTGCCCATTTTACTCATTGGTGTGGTCAATCCGGGATAAAGCTGAACGATAAACAGCGGGTATTTTTAGCCCGACTTTACTGGTTTACCGTTGAATTTGGCTTGATTAAAGAGGCTGGTGAGCTTCGTATCTATGGCGGTGGGATCCTTTCATCCCCGAAGGAGACCTTATACAGCTTGGAGTCATCAGAGGCGGTGCGTCGATCATTTAACTTATTAGATATTTTGCGCACCCCGTATCGTATCGATATTGTTCAACCTGTCTATTATTACCTAGATTCTATCGCACAACTTTATCAACTCAGTGACATTGATTTAGTCACTGCGATTAATCAAGCAGAGGCGCTTGGTCTGTTTAAGCCTCTGTTTGCCAAAAAGGTTTGCTAAAAGGAGCGCTGTGAAAATGCTAAGTGAACTAAAATGTGTCCCTTGCTATGGCAAAGGAGAAACCGCTTTATCGGTACAAGAGCAGCAAGAGTATCTGAGCCAACTTAATGGTTGGCAAATCACATACACCGACGAGCAGCCGTGCTTGGAAAAAATATTTACCTTTAATGGCTACAAGCAAGCATGGCGATTTTGCGATCAAGTTGCCGGTTTGGCGGATCAACAAAATCATCATCCAGCGATTTTACTTGAATGGGGTAAAGTGGTTGTGACTTGGTGGACTCATTCGGTACACGGGCTTCATACCAATGATTTTATCTGTGCGGCGAAGACAGATGCTCTAAGAGATAAGCTCTAATCGAGTGTGGTTCGATGATGTTTTATTCCACAATACATAAAAAAAGAGCCAACCGTAAATCAAGATTGGCTTATATACTTGTGAACAAATTTTATTCACTAACAACGTCAGTTGGCTAGGTGACCCTCGGCTTAATAAGGGTCGCTAATATTAATGCAGATACCGTGCCAACTTTTTTAAAGGCGATTTTCGTTCTATTTTAGCTATTTTTTACCAAAAAATGACGCTTAAGCGTTACCCTTCTTACTTTTGTTTGCAAATTGCGAATGCAAATTGCGAATTTATCTAAAATGCTAGTGACGGTTAACATATCTATTACGTTTCGTATTTCTTTTTTAGAATGGTATTTTGTTTATATGTCAAAACATTTAACAAAAGGTTCTTATTTTATTTTAATAATTTTAAGTGTGTTAAAATCAATGTGTTACACGTTTATGTTGAGTTTTTGTGATCAGTTCGGGGTTGAAAATCGATTTGTGTTTGTTAGTGTAATAAACACATTGTTTAGAGTTCAAAACAAAAGTGGTTAATAATGATTACAACATCACCATGGGTTGCATATCCAAAAACAATGCACAATGTTCAACAGTCTTGGACATTTCGAACTCCCGAGCGTAGTGACGGGCACGCCATCCACACGTTGATTGCGCAGTGTTCACCGCTCGATGAAAATTCTGCTTACTGTAATTTTCTTCAGTCGACGCACTTTCGCAAAACATGCGTAATGGCGGAATACCGAGGACAAGTTGCTGGTTTTATTTCTGCCTATCGCAAGCCAGATCAACCTGATGAATTGTTTATATGGCAAGTCGCGGTTCACCCCAAAGCCCGCGGCAAAGGTTTGGCTTTCGATATGTTGAATGAACTTTTAAATAGGGAAACGTTACACGATATTACGGCCATTGAAACAACGATTACTCGCGATAATCAAGGGTCTTGGAGCTTGTTCAAAAAGCTAGAACGTGCTCATGGCCAACAGGGTGAAGTCACTACATTCCTTGACCAAACTCGCCATTTTTGTGGCGAACACGACACCGAATATCTGTTTCGAATTCCTCTTAATTCACGTAAACAACAATAAGGGTAACACCATTACTATGGATATATTTACTCAGAAAGAATCGAATGTTCAGTCTTACGCTAACAACTTTCCAGTTGTGTTTTCTACTGCCAAGGGAAGCCACCTCTATACCAAAGAAGGTGATGCTTACCTCGATTTTCTTGCTGGCGCTGGCTCCCTCAATTACGGGCATAACAATGACATATTGAAGCAAGCGTTATTGGAATATATAGAACAAGATGGCCTGACCCACGGTCTGGATATGCATTCAGATGCCAAAGCTCAATTTCTGCTGGCGATGCAGCGATATATTTTTGCGCCACGTCGGCTGGATTATAAAGTGCAGTTTACTGGGCCAACAGGAACGAATGCTGTTGAGGCCGCTATTAAACTTGCACGTAAAGTTACCGGGAGAACCAACATTGTTTCATTCACGAATGGTTTCCATGGTTGTTCTCTGGGGGCATTAGCCGTAACGGGAAATCAGCACCATCGTGGCGGTGCTGGCATGTCTTTAAACGGAGTCACTCGTATCCCTTATGAAGGCTACGCAGATACTGATGGCTTATCACTATTCTCGGCAATGCTCGATGACAATTCATCAGGTTTAGATAAACCAGCCGGAGTGATTGTCGAGGTGGTTCAAGGAGAAGGTGGGTTAAATGCAGCTTCACCGCAGTGGTTACGCCGTCTAAGTGACATTTGTAAACAACACGATATTTTATTGATTGTTGATGATATTCAAGCGGGCTGTGGCCGCACGGGCACGTTCTTTAGTTTTGAACCAGCAGAAATTAAACCGGATATCGTTACGCTTTCCAAATCAATTGGTGGTTATGGTCTGCCTCTAGCGGTTGTGCTTTATAAACCACAATATGATGTATGGAAACCCGGTGAACATAACGGCACATTTCGCGGCAATAACCATGCGTTTGTGACGGCGGCCAAAGCATTAGAGACGTATTGGGCGGATGACAAATTTGCTCAACATATTGATCAACGAGCATCTCAAGTAACGCAATGCATTGAAAAAGTCTCTCAGCAATATTCATCACTGTTTAACGGTGTGAAAGGACGTGGGTTAATGCAAGGCATTGAATGTCTTGATGGTGATGTCGCGCATCAGATTACCCAAGAATGTTTTCATCAGGGAATGGTGATCGAAACTGCCGGACCGGATGATGAAGTCATTAAGTTCTTTTGTCCATTAACGATCACCGCAAGCGAACTCGATAAAGGGTTGGCGATCTTTAAATCAGCTGTGGACAAAGTGGCTCCCCGTCTGATCAAGCAGGCATCTTAGCCGATTGCAGCATCATTTATATCTCTCATTTAATGAAAACAAATAACAGGAAAAGTTAATGATTGTACGAACTTTACAAGAATGCGAACAGAGTGAACGTCGAGTAGTGGCTGAAACGTGGGAAAGCACCCGTATGATACTCAAAGAAGATCAAATGGGCTTTTCATTCCATATCACAACGATTTACAAAGGAACGGATACCCATATTCATTACAAAAATCACTTGGAATCCGTTTATTGCATGTCGGGAGAAGGTGAAATTGAAGTTGTCGGCGGAAAACGTTATCCGATTAAACCTGGCACATTGTATGTGTTAGATAAGCATGATGAGCACTATTTACGTGCTCATAAAAAAGGCGATATGGTGATGGCTTGTGTGTTCAACCCACCACTGACTGGTGCTGAAACTCATGATAAAGATGGTGTGTATCCATTAGTTGACTAGTAGAGATATACGTGAGGCCGTGACTATTCACGGCCCGATTGTTTCGCTCTTTACAAACTGTCAATCATTAAAGGAGACTCCATGTCTTTCACCGTAGAAAAAATCGGTGGTACGTCGATGTCGGCATTTGATGCCGTTCTCGATAATATATTTTTAAAGCCGAGTAACCCTTATCATCGTGTGTTCGTTGTGTCTGCCTACTCTGGGATGACCAACGCGCTATTAGAATGCAAAAAAACCGGCAAACCAGGTATCTACCAGATGGTTGCCAATGGTGATGAGAATTGGCAAGACGCAATGTATCAATTAGAGCAGCGCATGCTGCTAATTAATGAAAACCTATTTGCAGATCCAATGGTGCGCATTCAAGCTGATAAATTTTTGCGTGCACGCGTCGCTGATGCAATTGAATGTATACATAGTTTATTGCAAACCTGTGAATTCGGTCAGTTCAGTCTACGCCAATATCTCCCTCAGATCCGTGAATTTCTCTCTTCGCTGGGAGAGGCTCACAGCGCTTATAACACGGTGCAAAAACTGCAAAGCTTAAATATAAACGCTCGTTTTATTGACCTGTCTGGTTGGAACCAAGGGCAGAGTGAATCGTTGGATAAGGTGATTTTAAAGGCGTTCGCCAATATTGATTTAAGCAACGAGTTACCCATTGTTACTGGTTACGCTCATTGCCAAGAAGGCTTGATGCAGACCTATGATCGTGGCTACAGTGAAATGACGTTCAGTCGTATCGCCGCTTTAATGGGAGCAAGCGAGGCGATCATTCACAAAGAGTATCATTTGAGCAGCGCAGACCCATGTATTGTTGGTCCTGAACATGTTCGTCCAATGGGGCAAACTAACTATGATGTGGCAGATCAACTTGCTAACTTAGGCATGGAAGCGATTCATCCTAACGCCGCCGCAGGGTTACGTCAGAAAGGTATTGATTTGAGGATAAAAAATACGTTCGAACCGGATCATCCGGGTACCTTGATAGCCGATCGGTTCCGTACTGATGACGAGCAGGTAGAAATCATCGCCGGACGTGACAAAGTGTTTGCATTGCATCTGTTCGATCAAAGTATGGTCGGTAAAACAGATAGCGTGAGCTACGATGTTATGGAAATTATTTCTGATGAAAAAGTCCGCTTGATGGGGAATGAGATGAATGCCAATTCGATGACCTATTTTTTAAGTGGAAGTACTCCGGCATTAAACCGTGTGTTAGCCCGTACTAAGCAGTACTGTCCGAATGCAAAAACCAGCGGAAGGATGGTTGCCTTAATATCAGCCATTGGAGCTTATATGAATACTAACGCTACATTAAGCTGTGGTATGCAAGCATTGATGGAAGTCGGTATTGACCCTATGGCGGCGTATTCTTCAATGCGCAATGTCAATGTTCAGTACGTCGTTGAGGATAACGATTATCATAGTGCTATCTGTGCGTTACACAAACGATTGATTGGCTCTGGTACAAAGAAAAAATCTCCGACGGTGCAAGCAGCTTAATAATGCATTACGATTATATGCAGCCAATCGGCTGCATTTTTTATTGTGCGCGATGCGATAGAAAAGATGGCGATTCTGTTGTGGAACCAATTCAGAAACAGCGTTATCCTTTATAACCAAGTTTGGCGATATTAAACAGTATGTTAACGTGAGTTACATTGGTTAGTTTGGGCCAAGGTATGGTTGTTCAGGAGGAACACATGGAGCAAGTTCAACTCAAATTCAATTCTTCTATTTTTAAGCAAATCCTGATTAAAGATATGCTCGCACGAGGGATTCCGATTGCATTGTTATTTCAAGTACTGTCCCATTTTATGTATCACCGTGGTTTGCTCGATGGCATTGGAATATCACTGATAGTGTTTATGTTGGCTTCAGGACTTTCTGGTTTTTTTAAATGGAAGATGAAGGTCAACAAAGTAAAGGCTCAGAGAAAATAAGGCGTCTTTTTTAAATCTCTAACCCTGTAATTACACCAATTTGACGTAAACGGCTACAGATGCAGCGTATCAGTCAACTCATTGTTAATAATACTTTTGGTGCTAGCATTCCAATCTATCAATGTTAATGTATTGCCTATCGTATAAAGAACAAATCGTGAAACTGGCAAAGTTTCAATGTAGGAGAATAGAGTGCGTAAACAATTACTTTTGATCGCTGTACTTAGCGCAATAGGAACCACTGCTGCAACTGCCGCTCCATGCCAGCAAGGTCAGCCATGTCAGACTCAACCTGCTCAGCAGCAAAAAGCGCAGCCAAATCACAGTCAACCAGGCAATGGTCATGCGAACAAAGCAACACCAAAGAGCAATGCGGGACATAAAGTAACACATCAGCCAAAAGCTAAGCATCATGCTGCTAAGAAGGTGGCGCATGCTAAACCTAAAGGCCCTCATCATCCATACCAAGTTCGTGCTAACGCATTGAATGTACGTGCGAATCCTCGTCCTGGTGCACCAATTATCGGCCATCTAAAACGTGGAGAACATGTCCAGGTGTTAAAAGTGGCAAACGGTTGGGCAGAAATCTACTTCGATGGTCATTATCAATGGGTGAGCGCTAACTTTATTGTTAAGCTGCCTTAGATTCTTCGTGCAAACAAACCGTAATACTGGCAGAACGTAAGGTTCTGTCTTTTTTATACTCAAGTAACCTTATAATGCTGTTTCAGCGCCAACGTATTTGCTCTGAATCTTGTATCTTGAGAACATTTGGGGGACATGCGCTGAATATTAATCAGGGCGCGGTAGTAAATTACGGTTTTGCCCAACGACATCATAGATCACATCGACCAGTGTTTGAGCTGCTTTTGAGAGCGGACGACTTTTGGAGACCATCAAACCAATATCGCGAAAGAGTCTTTCTTTTATTGGGATTAGGCACACATCATTGCGTTCGAACATTAATTTTAGTGAAGAGGGTAAAACACTGACCCCCAAATCACACGCTACCATGCCAAGTATTGTTGATTGATACACAGCGGTTTGGACCGGCTCCATCATGACATCCGTCATTGCGAACCCTCTTTCCATTAACATACGCATACTGGTTCCTCCTTGCATGGCAATAAAAGGGGATTGAACGATTTGTTGCCAGCTCACTTCCTTGCTCTCTGCTAGTGGATGGCGGGGTGAGCAGACAAAATAGAGGTAATCTTTATAAATGGGCGTAAAATTGATGTCTTCGATTGGTCTCGGCAGAGCGCTTATACCAAAGTCAATATCACCATTTGCCACTTGCTTATAAATCGGCTCGTCGCTTTCTTCAATGTATTCGAGAGTGATCAACGGGAATTTTTGTTGAAATTCGGCCATCGCCGCTGGAATTAAGCTGGCGCCAACGGTTAATAATGCCGCAAAACTGACGCGTCCAGTTTGTCCGTCAGCAAGATTGTGCATATCTCTTAACGCACTATTTAGGCGATTTATGGTGCGCTCTGCAGCAGGAAGAAATGTCGCTCCAGCTTCAGTTAACACCACTTTACGCGTTGTACGCGCAAATAACTTTATTCTAAGCGTATGTTCTAATTGCCTAATTTGGCTGCTAAGTGAAGGTTGGGTGAGGTGAAGCTTCTCCGCTGCTTCAGTAAAACTTTCTAATTCAGCGACTTTTAAAAACGCTTCTAACTGCCGAGATGAAATATTCATAAAGTTTTTCTATTAATCCATAGTGTATTCAAATTTATCCTATCAATAAAACTGTTTATTATCGAACGACATTTTTGAAAAACTGCACGGAAGAAAAATATGCTCAAGCAAGTTATGGAATTACATGAACTACTGGATATGCCATCAGCAAGTGGTGCCGTGGTTAAAGATTATCTTTGCGAGCAAGGTGCCAGTGAAGATCAGATCACCATCAATTGCCTGACTTCAGATAAAGGTGCCAGTGATTTTATCAAGATTCTGATTCCTGGTTCTAACGGTAAATCGAAAGGTGGCAATGCACCGACATTAGGCATTATTGGCCGTTTGGGTGGAATTGGCGCTCGTCCTGACATTACCGGTTTTGTTTCAGATGGCGATGGTGCGCTGTCTGCTATGGCGGCTGCGGCTAAGTTAGTTCGTATGGCGTCATATGGCGATACTCTGCCGGGGGATGTGATTGTAACAACCCATATCTGTCCAGATGCCCCAACGCGAGAGCACTACCCAGTACCATTTATGGACTCTCCGATTACCATGGAAGATACATGGGAACACGAAGTGGATGCTGATATGGATGCTATTTTGTCCATTGATACCACTAAAGGCAATCGCATCATGAACTACCGTGGTATTGCAATTTCTCCGACGGTTTGCCAAGGCTATATTCTTAAAGTGAGTGAAAGTGTGGTCAATGTGGTTGAGCGAGTCACAGGTCAAATGGCCAATGTATTTGCACTAAGCCAGCAAGACATCACTCCATATGGTAATACGCTTTACCATCTTAACAGCATTCTGCAACCATCGGTTGCGACTGATAAACCAGTTATTGGTGTCGCACTGTCTACTGCTGTTGCTGTTGCCGGATGTGCGACAGGCGCTAGTCATGAAGTCGATATTGAGCAAGCTGCTCGCCTTGCGGTCGAAGTTGCAAAAGATTTGGGTCAGGGAATTTGCCAATTTGTTGATCAAGCAGAGTTTGACGCCATTCAATCTCGTTATGGTTCTAACGTTCATTTCCAAACTCCGGGTAAGGAAGCGTGATGAGTAAGCAATCCACGTTAGCGATTGTTACGATTGGTCAAGCACCTAGACTTGATTTGCATGCAGACCTTGCAGTTTTACTCGGGAGTAACGTGAAAGTACTCGAATTTGGTGCTTTAGATGGCTTCACTCTAGAACAAATTAATACTCAATACCCTACAGCAACAAAGCGCGATATCTTGGTATCGCGCATGCAAGATGGTCGCCAAGTTCAGATCAGTGAACAGGATTTGGAACCGTTACTAGAACAAGCCGTGCACAAGGCAGAAGCCGCAAAACCTGATGCGATTCTGGTTTTATGCACTGGGGATTTACCTGAGTTTAATGATGTTCAAGTTCCAGTATTGTCGCCGAAAAAGATCGTGGAACACTTCTTCGCTGGTATTAGCAATGCAGTGACACTGATCGTGATGTCTCCTGATGCCGCGCAGATGGAAAATACACATCAACGTTGGTTAGGTAATGGTTTTGATGTTCAATGTTTAAGTGGCTCTCCGTATCTTAATGATGGTGGACGAGAACACGCTGCGCAACAAGCAAAAGAGTTACAAGGTAACTTGATTTATCTCGATTGTATGGGTTATCAGCTAGCACAACGAGATGACATTGCTCATATAGCGGGTAAATCCGTAATTACCCCAAGAGAAATTATTTTTAATACCGTTCGATTGTTACTTAAGTAGAAGCAGTCGAACCCAAGGAATCTACAAATAAGGATTGTTATGAACCATCAAGTCAGCCCTGATAAACAGGGAGGGCCACCTGCGGCTCATCCAAAATTTTTTATGCCATCACAACTGATTTTTAATGTTGTGATTGCCGTTCTTGGTGCGATTATCGGCATGGAGCTGATAACTCGTGTGGGGATTACCCCGAATACCTCGATTATCGGTGCATTGATAGCGATTTTGCTATCTTATCTACCATTAAAAGCGTTTCGTCGTTTAAAATCGTTAGAAAGTCAGACATTAGTACAAACCTCTATTTCTGGTGCGACCTTTTCTGCAGCGAATGGTTTGTTACTGCCACTCGCGATCCCTTATCTAATGGGTGAAAATGGCATGTTAACGCCGATGTTAATTGGCGCAGCATTGGCTGTGATCACTGATGCTTCGATTCTGTACTTCTCGTTTGATAGTAAATTGTTTAGTGCTCGCGGTGCTTGGCCTCCAGGATTTGCTACCGCAGAAGCTTTAAAAGCAGCCGCGACCAAAGGTAAAAATACCGTTTTATTAATTGTCGGTATGGTAGGTGGTGCCGTTGGTAAAAGCTTTGGTATCCCAATGGATATGTTGGGTATCACTTGGATTTCTAATGCATTTGCTCTTGGTGCGTTAGGTGTGGGTCTATTACTACGCGGGTATTCAACTCAACTATTTGGTTTTGACATTAGCACCCAATATATCCCTCATGGAATCATGATTGGTGCGGGTTTAGTTGCATTGATTCAAATCATCATGCTGATTCGTCGTGACGAACATGCTCAAGACAGTGCCGATCACTCTCAAGCAAAAGAAGAATCAGTAAAACAGCAACGTCCAACTCGCTCTGCTTTGCAAATGAAAGTCGCGATGGTGAGTGGCTTTACGATGTATCTAATTATTACCTTAATTCTTGCATTATCGACCGGTGTTTATGCTGACATGGGCATTGGTATGCTAATCGGCTGGTTAGTTTTTGCCGCCGTTGCAGCCATGGCTTCAGAGTTAATTGTTGGTATTGCCGCTATGCATTCAGGTTGGTTCCCATCATTTGCTACGGGTCTTATTTTCCTCGTTGTCGGTATGTTGTTAGGTTTTCCTAAAGAGGCATTGGGTGTGTTGGTTGCCTTTACCGTCGCGACTGGCCCTGCGTTTGCTGATATGGCGTATGACCTAAAAACAGGTTGGATTATCCGTGGTGAGAGTAAAGATGTTGCATACGAAATTGAAGGTCGCCGCCAACAATACTTTGCGGAAATGTTCAGTTTCGGCATCGCTATTCTAGTGGTAGGATTTGCTTATCAACACTACTTTAATCAAGACCTTGTCCCACCTGTGGCTCGTGTTTATGTCGCGACAATCAATGCGGGGGCGGATCACCATGTTGCAATGCTACTTGCTATATGGGCAGTGGTTGGCGCGTTTGTTCAATTGGTAGGTGGTATTTCTAAACAAATAGGTGTATTGCTCGCTACCGGGCTATTGATCGTATCTCCGCTTGCAGGTGTGATGATCTTTGTTGGTCTGCTGATTCGTTTCTTTGTGATTAAACGTTATGGCGATGAAGGAATGAAACAGCTGTATATTCTGGGCGCTGGTGCGATTTCTGGTTCTGCGATTTACAGCTTCTTCTCATCGACATTGAAGCTAGGATCAAAGCACTAACTTATACCCAAATGACCTCAAGATGCAGGATTCAGAGCTTCATCAACGAGCCTAGGTCAAGCTCAATCACGGCAGGAATGGTAATTCCCTTTCAACGTGATTGAGCGCAGAAATAGGTTTGTTGATGAGCTCCCAAAGGGCGAGTTTTATTCGCTCCCAGGCTGTGTTACTGATTTTTAACGTAGAATGACTATGTCTTCAAATCAGTGCCTTGCCTATGAGCGAATACATTCTCGCTGAAACAGCATCTTGAGGTTACTTGGGTATATTAATCAGATAGCCATTGCCAATGGCTATCTGTTGTTTGCGTTTTTAATTTGAAGGTAATCATATGAATTTACTGTTGTGTAGTAGTTCTGGGTTTAAAAACAGTGACTATTTGTCACATACCAAACCGATGATGGAACAATTTTTTGCCGGTTTTAATGCTCCAGTAACTGAAGCGATATTTGTTCCTTATGCTGGAGTCACTCGCAGTTACGATGAATATCTAGCGCGTGTTGCTCCGCACTTTTCTGCGTTAGGTATTAAATTAGTTGGTTTGCATCAAACCACGGACCCCAAGCAAGCGCTGGATAATGCTCAGATGATCATTGTTGGTGGAGGCAATACCTTTGCTTTACTCAGTCGTCTTCAGCAGCAAGGTTTAGTGTCGGTGATTCAAAATAAAGTTCGCCAGGGCACGCCATATATTGGCTGGAGTGCGGGCTCTAACCTATCAGGGACGAGCATTTCAACAACCAATGATATGCCGATTGTTCAGCCAGAAACCTTTAGTGCACTTTGTTTGGTGCCATTTTTAATCAACCCGCACTTTATTAGTGGTCAAATTCCCGGTCATAATGGCGAAAGTCGTGAGCAGCGCCTAGCTGAATTTATGGTCATGAATCCGAAGGATAAAGTTGTCGCATTGGTTGAAGGTAGCGCGTTGTTAGTTAAAGGTGACTGCATGACTCTAATTGGAGCAGGTGCAGGTCATGTCTTCCTTGGTGGGGAGCAAACCGATCTTCCTCTGGGTGAATGTAGCGAATTGCTTAAGGGCTAAATATGATTAAGCGCATTGGTGTGATTCGAGTCTTGTCAGGAAAAGACCAAGCATTTCTCGATATGCACCAAAATATCATGGACGGTATTGCGATTAACAAACAGTGGCAAACCCGTTCAATATGGGATCAACCGGAAGGTATTCATGATCCCGAAACGTTCCAACTTGCATTGCCGAAGATTGTACAGTTGGGCCAAGAGTGGCAACACGAGTTAGATCTGCTGGTGGTAAGTTGTGCGGCTGATCCCGGTGTCACAGAACTCAAAGCGACATTATCAATTCCTGTTTACGGAGCAGGGGAGTCTTGTTGTTGGGCCGCACGTGAAGTGGGTGATTGTATCGGCATCTTAGGTATCGAACCTGAAGAGCCTGATGTGTTTAAGCGTGAGCTCGCAGACTGCACGACCATATATCGGCGCCCACATAACGTGCACTGTACTCACGACATTATGACGGCAGATGGTCAGCAAGCCATTATTGACGCAGCACTCGAATGCCAAGCGCTCGGTGCTAAAGTTATCGCCTTAGCATGTACTGGAATGGCTACGGTTGATATTGCTTCTGTACTCGCCCCCCATTTAGCACTGCCTGTCATCAATCCTGTCATTGCACTCGCTGAGCGCATTGCTCGTGTCTAAATTAGTGATTTAATTACACCCAAGTAACCTCAAGATGTTGTTTTAACGAAAATGTATTCGCTCTGAATCTTGCATCTTGAGGTCATTTGCGTATCCGACGCTTTGTCTTATTTATTTGTCTCAAAATTACAACCGGAATTGAAAATTGTTCTATTTTTGATGAAGCGACTGGGTAATTCTTGTTTTTGAGACGTTTTTGCAGCGAAATTTCGTGTAATGTTCCTCGCCTCAAATCATTTCAAGGTATTGATATATCGAATATTGATACCATTCGGATTAGGATTGCTTAATCAATGGTTAGTCAACCTAACGTTTGATCGAATTATCTGGCACATCATTGATGTGTTAACAAGGGCTCAGACTGTGATGGTCTCGTTACGTCTAGAGCGCAGGAAGCTATTTTTGTGAATATCTTTTACATTTCTAATATAGCAAACATTATCAATGTGATTGGTAGCAGTGTGATTGCTTGTTTCTTTTTATCCCAAGTGAGCCACAATTTATCGGGTATTCACAAACAAGCAGCCAATCGGTTTGTCGCCGCGTTTCTTTTGTTGGGGTTGGCGTATTTTTCTTACAGTTTGCGTCAGTGGGGATTCATCAGTCTTTCGGTTTTTTTCAACAATGCGTTCTACATGTTGGCGGCTTATCTCTTCTTAATCGGTATTGCTATTTGGTATCAGTATTCTGTTCGTATCTGTCACTATCTTTTGATATTTAGCCATGCACTCATATTTGCGACACTGCAACTTTGGCTCGTTAACCATGAGCCTAGCAGCACGCTATTACGCATTCATTTTTGTTCTGGTTCGTTAGCATTGATTTTCTTTAGTGCGTTTTTCTTGGGGTTAAAAAAGCGCAAGATTAACCGTAGCGGAGAGCTTTTGCTTTGTATTTCCATGTTGATTTGTGGTTGGGCAGTTCTTGGGCCGACACTTATCTTAGTGTTTTCGCATAACTTGCAAATCTATATGTTATCCGTGGTTGGGCTGCAAATTTTAGCGAGTGATTTTTTGCTCGGTGCATTAATGTCGCTATTTTTATTCGATCAGATTAACTGGCATTATAAACGTTCCATGCATGATGAATTGACTGGTTTGTACAACCGCCGCTATTTTCGTGAAAAATTGCCTAGCTATATAGATGAAACAGGGCTTGATGGGGTGATTGCCATGTTTGATATTGACCACTTTAAACATGTGAATGATAGCTATGGTCATGATATGGGCGATCAGGTCATGAAGAAGGTAGCGGATGTGTTGTGCCAATATGTGCCACTTAATGGCATGATTGCGCGTTATGGTGGTGAAGAATTTATCTGGTATGCACCATGGCCAACATTAACTATCGCTTATGACCAGCTTGACGTGTTACGTGAGGCAATTTCACATTTGGAGTTTCAGTCAGGAACAGAAACATTCAAGATTTCTGTCTCGGTTGGTTGTGCGCGTTTACTGGCTCAATCCGACCCCTTAGAAGCCATAAAATGCGCCGATAACGCGCTTTATAAAGCAAAAATTTCGGGTCGTAACCAAGTGATTACGACTAAAAGTATCAGTGCCCAAGGCCTGCAACACCGACCTGCTTAACTGCGAAAGAATAAAAAAGAGTGACGGTAATTCAAATTCATCACTCTTCAAAGTTTAGCTCGCCGCGGTCAATTGCTCTTCAATCTTTTCATAATGCTCTAGAGCCAAATCAAAGTCATAGTTATCAACCGCTTTGACTAAAGGCTGAATAAGATATTCGTAATCAGACCCACGTAACTTGGTATTGAGCGTTTCTAACGCATCTGTTGCGTCGGTATCAAACTCTTCAAGCAATGTTTTGACTTGGGCAAATTCTTCACGTAGCTGTTGCGTATCGAGTTGCGCTGCGGATTCTGGTGATGGCTTATCTTCGTTTTCTGATACATCGTCAAGCACTGCGAGGTGGTCGATCAAATCTTGTACCTGATGCTGAACGGTATTGATCTGGACATCAAGATCGAGATTTTTGTTGGTACCTGAGCACTTAAATTCCAGTTCACGGGCCACTTTCTCTATTGATTTAGCACCGATCGTGCCACATACCCCTTTAAGAGTGTGGGCCCAACGAATGGATGATTCATCACTTGGGTCTAGGCGAATCATCGCTAAAGCATCATCTAATTCCGTTGCATAAGTCTCTCTAAAGCGACGCAAAATTTTTAGATAAAGTTTTTCATTATGTTGTACATTGGTCAGGCCAATTTGAGTATCAATCCCCGGAATAGTTGGGATGTTGATTGCATCCGCAGTTGAGCGATAGCTATCTTCAACAACGCGGCTGTGATCTTGGCCTTGATGGAGTAACCATTTGGTTAGCGTCATAAATAACGTTGTAATATCGATCGGTTTGGCAATATGGTCGTTCATTCCAGCTTCGATGACTTTTTCTCTATCGCCTGCCATTGCATTGGCTGTCATTGCAATGATAGGGAGGTCGGCCCACTGGGCTTCTTGGCGAATAGCCCGCGTAGCGGAGTAACCATCCATCACAGGCATCTGACAATCCATTAATACCCCATCGAATTCGTTAATGCGTAGACTTTCGATCGCTTCCTGACCATTGTTAGCCACATCCACATCAAGTCCATTGGATGAGAGAATATCGAGCGCTAATTCTTGGTTAATCAGATTATCTTCGACTAATAGCACACGCATACCGCGCAGGGCACTGATATAAGAGGTCAATTTCCCATCGACTAAATCACTACGTCTTTGGGTGACTACTTCGTATCCCATGGATGTCATGATAGTGTCGAGCATGGCCGATGGCATGACTGGCTTAACTAAAAAGGAGGAAATGTCCGTCCCTTCAGCAGCTTTTTTCGCTTCTTCTCGCCCATAAGCAGTAATCATTATGACGGTTGGGGCATTAGGTATATTGTGCATACGTTGAATGGCCCGCGCGGTCTCGATACCATCTAACCCAGGCATTTTCCAGTCCAGTATCACGAGATCATAAGGCTGTAATTGCGCTGCCAATTCAAGTAATAAAATGGCTTCTTCACCATCGGCCGCAACATGGGGTGAAATGCCAAAACTCACGAGCTGGTGGGCCAAAATTTCGCGTGATGTGTCATTATCATCAACGATTAATACGTTGAGATGGCTGAGCGGCGTATCGAGTTCACTAGAATGTTTGGCGGCATTTGCCTGTTTGGCTAGTGTCAGTGAAAAATGGAAGGTACTGACGGAGCCGTACTCACTTTCAACCCAGATATGTCCACCCATACGCTTAATTAAGTTGCGGGAGATAACGAGACCAAGCCCAGTGCCCCCGAAACGACGAGTGGTGGAGTTATCCGCTTGGGTAAATGATTGGAACAGTCTCGACTGTTGCTCTTCTGTTAGGCCAATCCCGGTATCCTTAACGCTAAAATGTAATTCAGCGTCTTGGTCGGTTTCATTTAGTACTTCCAAGCCGACAATCACATCACCACCAGGGTCAGTAAACTTAATGGCATTGGTGGTAAAGTTGGTTAGTACTTGCGACAGACGTAATTGGTCACCAATCAATTCCTTTGGATACAAGCGAGGGAAGTCAAACATGAACTCCAACGCTTTCTCATCCGCTTTTAAGCCAACCAAGTTGGTGATGTGGTCAATCACATCATCAAGATTGAACGGAGCATTTTCGATTTCCAGTTTACCAGCTTCGATTTTCGAAAAGTCCAGAATATCGTTAATGATCCCCAACAACGACTCAGCGGAATGGTGCACTTTTTCCACGTAATTACGCTGTTTGTGATTAAGTTCAGTTTGAAGTGCCAAGTTTGACATCCCGATGATCGCATTCATTGGTGTACGAATTTCGTGCGACATATTGGCTAAAAAGTCAGATTTTGCCTTAGTGGCTTGTTCAGCGGTTTCTTTCGCTTCCAAAAGCTCTTGCTGCATTTCACGCCGTTCCGTGACATCAGAGATGCTGCCGACCAATCTGAGTGGGTCGCCATTGTCGTCACGTTTGACAATGTTGCCGCGGTCTTCCACCCAAAAAATCTGTCGATCTGGACGAACCATGCGATAGACGCAGTGATAGGGGATATCAAAATCAAGCGTTTCTTGAACGCGTTTCAATACGTAATCGCGATCCTCTGGATGAATGAAATCAATAAAGACCTCTAAGTTGTGCTGCATGTAAGAATTATCACGACCAAGCAAATGACAGAATCGTTGGTTGTGAGTCACTGAATCGTTTGTTATATCCCAGTCCCAGATACCTTCTCCGGTGGCTTCTAGGGCATAGGTCAAACGCTCTTCGTTGTACTTGAGCTGACTTTCCATTACCTTACGTTGCGTAATGTCGGTAGCGATCACCGCCAACGCATAAACGTCACCTTCTTCGTCGAGCAGTGGCACTTTCGTCGTATAGTAACTGTGCAGTGTTCCATCATGGTGAGTTAAGGCTTCTTCATAAGAGATTAACTGTTTGGTGCTAATAGCTTGATCATCATGCAATTGAACGTAGTCGATCAATTCTGGTGGAAGAAAATCGGATTCAGCGGTACCAAGGATCTCGCTGGACGATTTACCCGACAGTAATTCAAATGCACGGTTAACAACCAAATATTGGCCATGAATGTCTTTAAGTAACACAATGCTTTGGGTGTTATCAATAATGGCACGCAGTTGATTTTGTTGGCGAATAATATCGGCTTGCTGTGCTTTGCGCTCGCTGACATCATCGAATGAAGCGATCACATAATCGGGTTCCCCGCGCTCAGTAGTGACTAATGCGACGGTTACATTTGCCCAAATGATATGGCCCAGTTTGTGATAAAAGCGTTTTTCCATGGTATAGAATGGAATTTCACCTTTGAGTAATTGGTCAAATAACTGCAACTCAATCACAAGGTCGTCAGGGTGCGTCATATCGTGAAACGTCATCTGACACAACGCTTGTTCGCTATACCCCATTATCTGTTCTAAGCGTTGGTTAACACGGGTAAGTTGTCCGTCAATTGTGACATGGGTTAACCCAATAGCGGCGCTATCAAAGGTATTATTTAATACAAATTGACTCTGTTTTAATTCCTGTTCAGTGTGAACACGCTTAGTGATGTCATGCAGTGATGCCAGTAAAATTTGACGACCATTAATATCGAGTGGTCGTAGGCTAATTTCTACGTAACAGGTTTTGCCACTGACCAGAGCAAAATCCCACTCAAATCGAATCGCTTCACCATTTGGGTTCCGTGAGGGGTTATGACACACCAGAGATAAAAAGTTATCAAGACGCTCAAGCCGAACTGGATGATCAGGCGAGTCGAGTAATTCCTGTTTTGAATTAAGTTCGAATAGACGTAAGCTCGCTTGGTTACCATCAATGATTTTGTTGTTTTCCAGTAGAATATAAGGGACAGCAGAAAATTCAAAAAGTGACTGAAAACGTTGCGCGCTTTGCACCATTTGCTGCTCAGCCGCCAGTTTTTCTTGGTTTAGAATGTGCTGCTTAGTGATATCGTTGGATGACACCGTAAAGTGGGTGACATGGCCTTGTTCGTTTGTGATTGGACTGACAATGACTGATTCCCAAGTTTGACTATTATCGGTTGAGGTGTGTTCAAATTCACCTTCCCAGACCAAGCCTTGATGAATGGTTGCCCAAAGGTTATGGAAGCGTTCTGGACGCATATGGTTGGGAGATAAAATCGGTGCAGTACTACCGATAGCTTCTGCTTGAGTTAAGTTATGTTGGTCAAGAAACGTGGGGTTGGCATATTCAATCAGACCTGAACGATCGGTAATCACCGTAGAAGTGGGGCTTTGCTCTAACACTTTGGACAATTTAGCCAGCTCTTGTTCACGTTGTTTTAGCTTACGCGTGAATTGGTAAAATTGTTCGAGTAGTGGCCCAACCATGCTGGTATTGAGTAACACACCGACAATGACAACGATCAGACCTACCAGCAAAGACAATAAACCCGCTTTTACAAAAGGTTTGCGAATATCACTAAGATCGACTTTAGCGACAATACCCACGTTCAACTCTGGTACATAACCGTATGCGGCTAACGTACTGTGCCCATTGTAATCTTGCGTGGTCATTACACCGGATTGACCGGAAAGTGCGAGGCTCATAGGGTTATTTAAAAAGGATTGTTTGCCTGCATCCGGATATGGTTGAAACTCTGCGGTTTGATTATTATTCGAGGATAAGAATACCACTGAATGATTGCGTTTTTCCCCCAGTAATAACTCACCTGAACCGCTTAGACTACTATAGTCACTAAAACTTTCTTTTATTTGTTGTAAAGCATGACTACGTGTCAACTGATATTTTTCTTGTGTTTGATTTTTATTATTAGTATCAGAGTTTACAAACGACCGAATTAATCTAACTTGTGACGAAATGATGTCTGATAATTCACTTTTTTTTGAGTCAATATTAATTCTATACAATAAATAGAAACCAGAAATAATAACCGTCACAATAC
>NZ_WEKT01000080.1:0-17772 GCF_009874545.1 Vibrio eleionomae
TTATGTCGCTGCCGCTCGACTTGCATGTGTTAGGCCTGCCGCCAGCGTTCAATCTGAGCCATGATCAAACTCTTCAATTAAAAGTTTTTTGTGGCTCAATGAATACTGAATACATTACTAAGTAATGTTGAATTGACTGTGCCAAGACCCCTAATGTTTCCAAAAGACATCTTGATTGGTCACTCAGTTCATTGAAACCAATTGGAAACCGAAGTTTCTCATTTGATTATCATCAACGAGTGCCCACACAGATTGATAGGTTTAAATTGTTAAAGAGCTTTCTTTCAACTTTGCGAGTTACTTCGCATCGAAAGAGGCGGCTATTCTATCGATTTAAAACTTAGTGTCAAACACTTTTTTAAATTATTTTTTTCTAGCCTCTCGACCGGAGAAGTTTCCTTCTAGAGCTTGTCAGCCCTTGCCCTGTCGATGGAGCGGCATTATAGAGATCTTAATCACAGCTGCAAGCCCTTTTTGCAAAAAGTTGCAAAAATAATGGTTAAACGCTGAACTTTCATCCAAAGGCTTATTTATCCAACTTTAGTCATAGAATAAGAACAACTTATCCACAGAGTTATCCAGATCTCGCATCTTTTCGCTTTTGTTTAGATATAAAAAAAGCTGCCTACTCATGCAGCTTTTCTATTGAATAATAAATTCTTAGCCATTAAATCCCCGAACCATGTTGCTCACCATCATCTTCATGTAATCCACATTCACGTTTCAAACCAAAGAAGCGAGTTTCCTCTTCGGACATTCCTGGCTCCCATTTACGCGTTGTGTGTGTATCACCAACAGATAGGTATCCTTGATCCCATAGAGGATGATAGCTAAGACCATGTTCCTTTAGATAGTAGTGAACATCTTTATTCGTCCAATCTACAATTGGCAAGAATTTAAACACACCATTTTGAATGGCCAGTACGGGAAGTGTTGCTCGTGACTGCGATTGCTCGTGACGAAGACCAGAAAACCACGTACCAACTTGAAGTTCATCTAATGCTCGATGCATAGGTTCAACTTTATTGATACGATTATATTTTTCTATTCCTTCAATTCCCTGCTCCCACAATTTGCCGTAACGAGCTTCCTGCCATGCTGGAGAATGCTCTGCTCTATATATATGTAGGTTTAGTTTTAATTTCTCCGTTAACTCATCAATAAAACGATAAGTTTCAGCGAAGAGATAGCCCGTATCCGTTAAAATAACTGGCGTATCTTGTTTCTCATTAGATACTAAATGAAGCATCACAGCAGCTTGAATACCAAAACTAGAGGTAAGAGCATGTGCTCCGGGTAAATTATCTAGTGCCCAAACAACACGTTCGGATGCATTTAATGTCTCCAGGTATCGATTGATTTCAGTAAGGCGGAGCGTTTGCTCCGCCTTAGATAAAGTCAATAGTTCAGACAACTCTGGGACAGAGAAGCTGTTATCAGGCATGAAAATCCCTCTTAGATACTTTGACTTCAGGAACAATACCGGCGCGAATAGTAAAATCACCGAAACACTCACCATCAAGACGTTCTTTCGCCCAGCGAGCCACCAGCTCATCAATATCTATCAAGATTTGCTCTACGGTAATGTTCTCTTTATACATTTTAGGTACTCGAGTACCCGCGCGGTTACCGCCTAAGTGAAGGTTATAGCGACCCGGTGCTTTACCAACTAAACCAATTTCGGCCAACATCGCACGACCACATCCGTTTGGACAGCCTGTGACACGTAAGATGATGTTGTCTTCTTTTGGTAAGCCGTGTTTTTCCAGAATCTCTTCAACTTGAGTCACAAACTCAGGGAGAAAACGTTCTGCTTCTGCCATCGCTAATGGACAGGTAGGAAACGAAACACACGCCATTGAGTTTTTACGTTGTTCACTCACGCCATCATCAATCAAACCATGCTTACGAGCCATTTGATCAATAATTGCCTTTTGATCGTCTGGTACACCAGCAATGATCAGGTTTTGGTTTGCTGTCATACGGAAATCACCTTGGTGAATTTTGGCAATCTCAGCAACACCTGATTTTAGCGGACGATTTGGATAATCAAGCAAACGGCCATTTTCGATAAACAGTGCTAAATGGTTTTTTCCGTCAATGCCTTTTGTCCAACCAATACGATCACCACGACCAGTAAATTCATATGGTCGAATAGCTTCAAATTTCACTCCAGCACGGCGTTCTACTTCTGCTTTGAATACATCAATACCAACACGGTCTAACGTGTATTTCGTTTTTGCATTCTTACGATTTGAGCGGTTACCCCAATCACGCTGCGTTGTTACCACAGCTTCAGCAATCGTCAATGTATCTTTTAGTGAGATATAACCAAACTCATCGGCACGGCGAGGATAAGTAGAGGTATCACCATGCGTCATAGCCAAGCCACCACCGACTAATACATTGAATCCGACCAATTTGCCATTTTCAGCAATAGCAATAAAGTTCAAATCATTCGCGTGAATATCCACATCATTTTGTGGTGGAATCACTACCGTGGTTTTAAATTTACGAGGTAAATAAGTACTACCTAAAATAGGTTCCTCATCTGTACCTTCGATCTTTTCACCGTCTAACCAAATCTCTGCATAAGCATGTGTTTTAGGCAGTAAATGCTCACTGATCTTTGTTGCCCATTCATAAGCTTCTTGATGTAACTCAGATTCGATAGGGTTTGAAGTACACAACACGTTACGGTTGACATCACCCGCAGTTGCAATGGAATCAATACCAATTTCATGAAGCATACGATGCATCATTTTGATATTTGGCTTTAATACACCATGAAACTGAAATGTTTGACGAGTAGTCAATCGAATACTGCCGTACATGGTATGTTCAGTCGCAAATTTATCGATCGCTAGCCACTGAGCAGGCTTGATTATCCCACCAGGCATACGAGCACGAAGCATCACATTATGTAGTGGTTCTAATTTTTGCTTAGTACGCTCTGCGCGAATATCACGATCATCCTGCTGATACATCCCATGGAAGCGGATGAGTTGAAAGTTATCCGGTGTAAAACCACCTGTGATACGATCTTTCAGATCCTCTGCAATCGTCCCACGTAAAAAATTACTCTCAGCTTTAAAGCGCTCGTTATCCGCAAGTGGACCAAGCACTTCGCCTAAGACTGTTTGTACATTTGTTTCTGGATTAATGCTCATTAGTACACGTCCCTTTGATAACGTTTTGCTTTGCGCAGATCATTAATGAATTCTTCTGCTTGTTCTGGGCTTAAACCACCAGCTTGTTTTGCTACTGTAACCAGCGCATCATTCACGTCTTTAGCCATACGGTTTGCATCTCCGCAAACATAAAGATAAGCGCCATCTTGTAGCCACTGCCACACATCTTCCGCTTGCTCTAAGATACGTTGCTGAACGTAAACTTTTTCGTTTTGATCACGACTGAAAGCCACATCTAAACGAGTTAAGACACCATCTTTTAAGTATTTCTGCCATTCCACTTGATACAAGAAATCTTGTGTAAAAGTACGATCGCCAAAAAACAGCCAGTTTTTACCGGTGGCATCACGATTATCACGTTCTTGAATGAAACTGCGGAATGGTGCAATGCCAGTACCAGGGCCAATCATTATCACCGGCACACTATCATCCTCTGGCAATTTAAAGTTGTTATTGTGCTCGATAAAGACATTAACGCTGTCGCCTTCTTCTAACCGACGAGTTAAGTAACTAGAAGCACCACCTTGACGTAAATGCCCATCAAAATCGTACTCAACAACACCAATAGTAAGATGAACTTCGTCTTCTACTTCACTTTGACTAGAAGCGATAGAATATAAACGAGGTGTTAAACGACGAAGAGATGCCACCAACTGTTCAGCGGTTAATTTAACTGGGTATTGTTTAAGAACATCGACAATTTGAGTTTTCGCAGAATATTCACGAAGCTCATTTTTATCTACGATCAAATGGTTTAAATCATCGCTCTCGGCAAATTCAGCTAACTTATTAATAAACTGAGGGTTTGCAGCAGTGATTTCATACTTAGCGACAAGAGCACTGTGAATAGATAGGCTTTCTCCATCCACATCAACACTCTCAACACCTGATAGACCAACAGCACCGAGAATTTCGTTAGCTAATTCTGATGAGTTTTCATACCAGACACCAAGTGCATCACCAGGTTGATAAGTAATACCAGATTCAGCCAAATCAATTTCGATATGACGGACATCTTTACCGGAATCTCGCCCCGTAATTTTTTGGTTAGTCAGTAGGCTTGCTTGATATGGATTCAGCTTAGTGTACTGAGCATGAGATACCGCTTGACCAATAGAGCTAGACACTACGGGTGCTGCTGCGCTAGCTAATGCTTCTTTTACCTTAGCAACCGCTTGTTCATTCCAAACCTTCGCCGCTTCGTCATAATCGACATCACAATCAACACGATCAATAAAACGAGAAGCCCCTTGCTTTTCAAGGAAAGCATCAAAGTCTTTACCGGTTTGGCAGAAAAATTCGTAACTTGAATCCCCTAAGCCAATCACACCATATTGTAAATTAGGCAACTTCGGTGCTTTTTTCGATTGTAGGAACTCATGTAGTGTTAATGCGTTATCTGGCGGCTCGCCTTCACCATTGGTCGAGGCAACAAAAATAACGTGCGTTTCTTTAGCTAAGTCCTTGCCTTTGTAATCACTAGCATCAACTAGGGATACTGGGATACCTGCGGCACTTGCTTGAGCTTCTAGCGCTTCAGCAACGCCTTTAGCGTTGCCTGTCTGAGAAGCAAAAATTATTGTGAGTTTTCCAGCTGGTACTGCAGTAATTTGAGCGTTAGGAGCCACCGTCACCTCTGACGACTGACTCAACCCCCAAAAGTAACCGCTCGCCCATGCTAATTGTGTTGGCGAAAGTTGAGAAACGGCCTGTTGCAACTGATTCAGTTGCACATCATTTAGAGGGCTCGTTAAACCAGCTAATTCTTTTGGTGTGGTGTTTGCTGAAGACATTGTCACGACTTCCTTATTCATTGCGTGACGATAGATTAACCACTCCTCTAAATAACAAGAAAGAATAGATCAGCATGTTTTATAACTTTTTGGAAGTAGGCAGCTAAAAATCAGAACTCTCGTGCTTCTACCCGAACTTGTGAAAACCCGACAGCCATTGCCGATTCTGATGCTAAATCAAGATTATCGTGGTGTTGTTCTATTCCTATCTCATCAGTGAGTAAAACAAAACCCCCTCTTTGATGACGAAATTCGACTATCCACGCCCCCTCTTGAGTTGAAGGTTCAATAATGGCTTCGACTAGCTGATTATTTCTATAAAGGTCTTGCAGTTCCGTAATAGTCATAATTCATCACTTCCACGGTTCACCTTCATTAAGAATGGTCAATATTGGCAACAGTGCCAACTGTTATTACAACCATAAGCAACAGCGTACTATGTGAATACAAAAGTAACGTTAAATAACGCTTAGAATTTGAAAGGAATAAATGTAGGCATTAAAAATTGATAATGGCGCCAACAAACCATCCTGAAATATGAATATGTTTGGGATCATCCACCGAATCAGGAATATCTAACTCATCGATATCTATATGACTGTTACGATAACCTGAATTCAAAGCCAAGGTGCCGATATTAATAGGTACCTTCCATTGAATTCCCAACGCATAATCTTGGTTCCCCACATCACTGCTCCCATAATCGCCAAAATCAATACGGGCGAAGACATCAATGGGGCTAAACGGAATAGCTACCGCGCCATAGGTATACAAATTGACGGTCGCATCGTTAAATGAATATTCCTGCTGATCCTTAGCGGTGTATTTTCCACTCATAAAACGGGAAAAACTGGCTCCAACATCAAAAGTATATAAATCTTGATTGAAGATATGGTAGTACAAGGTGTAGGTAAACTTGTCGAATTCAGCATCATCTTCAACCAGATTCGTGTAGCGAAAAGAAATATTAGGGAGGACGGGAAAGGAATGCTCTAACGAGATGATCAGTGAGGGAACATTTGATGGTTGGCCTCTTTCTCCTGATGCTTTGGTTGCACCAAACCAAATATCCGTGCCAACCTGTCCTCTATAAAAAGAGTCGGCACCAAAGCTTGCCTCAGAAAAAGCACTGATCAATACACAACAGCACCCAATACTCAATTTGTTCATCGAGAGCTCCACTACTCGCCTAACGGCATACTTATCTAAGTATCAGTATAGTGGAAAGTTTTTAAGATGCTGCTGTGACTCCCTGATTAGGGTCTATTTAGCCATTTATGTATCAGTTTTAGGATTATGCCCGACCATAGCGGCGGTATAACCAAACACCAGCACACACTACGACTAGAACCGGTAAAATTTTAAATACCGTACCTAACATACTGATTAAAAATACGACTGCTAATGCTACAGCTAAAGCAATCACTACGTTGAACTTACTTAATCCGATTCCCCACAAGGCAGCAAAGAATGAGAAAAGAAAAATAACTGCGTACATACTAATTTCCTGACGTTAAGTGTTAACGGAACAGTTCTATGCTGCTCTCGAATCTAATAATTGTGGAGGTATTCTAAACGACACAGCACCAAACTCGCTCAAGATTTGATGCCGTTGCTGATAAGTAGAATTAGTTTTATGGATAAAGATCACACATCAAGTTCTTCATAAGGGACTTTAGCCAGCGCTTGCTCAAGAACTTCAATTCCCGCCCCTTTTTTATGGGCATTTTCACTAATATATCGGCGCCATTGACGAGCGCCCGGCATATTTTGAAATAGTCCTAACATATGACGAGTAATATGGCCTAGGTAACTCCCATTTGATAAAGCATTCTCAATGTATGGATACATTTCTTTCACCACATCAGAACGTTTTTTTACTGGCGTATCTAAGCCAAATATTTTTTGATCGACTTCAGCCAAAATATAAGGATTTTGATATGCTTCTCGCCCAATCATAACACCATCAAGATGGTGTAGATGTTCTTGCGCTTCTTCTAGCGTTTTGACACCACCGTTAACAGCAATGGTCAAATTAGAAAAATCTTGTTTGATTTGGTAAGCACGTGAGTAATCTAACGGTGGAATCTCTCGGTTCTCTTTCGGACTCAAACCACTAAGCCATGCTTTACGAGCATGAATCGTGAATTGTTCACAGCCACCTTTTTCAGCTACAGTCGATATAAAATGAGTAAGGAACTCGTAAGAATCGAGATCATCAATACCAATTCGAGTTTTTACCGTAACAGGGATATCCACCACATCCTTCATCGCTGCAATACACTCAGCGACTAAATCAGCTTCGGCCATTAAACAAGCGCCAAAGCGGCCGTTCTGAACTCGATCTGAAGGGCACCCAACATTAAGGTTCACCTCATCATAACCGCGCTGCTCAGCCAATTTTGCACAATGGGCAAGATCCACAGGGTTAGAACCGCCTAACTGCAAAGCAACCGGATGCTCCTCTTGATTATAAGCAAGAAAATCGGCTTTACCGTGAATAATGGCGCCAGTCGTTACCATCTCTGTGTAAAGTAAGGTTTGGGCAGTCAGTAAGCGATGAAAATAACGACAATGGCGATCTGTCCAATCGAGCATTGGCGCAACGGACAGGCGCTGCATAACAACATCTTTTGCAATATCAGGTGTCGACACTGAACTACCTCAACTTGTAACTCTATAAAATGAAACAAATAGCGTTGTGACCTTTTGGATCATAGCAACCCAAAACCTCTAGAAGGTGCACAACACTCATCCAAACGATTCGCGGATTATACACATAGCACCTAAAACATACAGGTTAAATGAGGATCACATAACCCAAAACTCCCTAACAATTTCTCTATTCAAGCTTTATTTATCACAACTACACTGCTTTATAACGTTAATAGATGTCGTAATGTCCTGATAAATGATATTGTTTGATGGTAAAAACAAATAATTGGACCTTATCAACGATACTATCTATGTTAGTGATTGAATAAAGCACAGATATTTCTCTTATGCGAAACGATATTCATCGCGAAATGGTATATGATTATTAAAGTCCATCAGCAATGGTGAAAATATTGGACAATAAGCTAATCCAGCAGATTGAAGAAATATGTACAGCAAGAGGGGTCAGGCTTACATCACAACGTAAGCGTGTCTTCGAGTTGATTTGTTCGAGTAAAAAAGCATCCAGTGCTTACGAGTTGCTTGAAGAGCTCAAAATAAGTGAGCCACAAGCTAAACCGCCTACAGTTTACCGTGCACTCGATTTTTTGCTGGAACAAGGCTTTATCCATAGAGTAGAGTCAACCAACAGTTTTATTTCATGCTGCTCATGTAACGCCCATAAACATTCATCCCACCTACTTATCTGTGATGAATGTGGTAACGTAACTGAATTGCAGAATGACAAATTAGTGACTCTCCTGGAAGAAAATGCGGAGAAGCACGGCTTTAAGATTCATAACCATGTCATTGAATCTCATGGTGTTTGCCAGTCTTGCTCCTCTAACTAATGGATTAAATGAATAGAAGAAGGTTATGCGCGCTGAATTTGTGAATCCGTTTTTAGCTTCTTTAATGAATGTGCTAAAGACCATGGCTTCCTTGGAATTGAAGCCACAAAAACCTCGTCTGAAGAAAGATGAGATTGCTCGAGGGGATATCTCCGGGCTTATTGGTATGGTTGGCCCACAAACCCGAGGCTCAATGTCTATTACTTTTGACGAAGCCTTAGCCTTTGAAATTATGCAGAATATGTTAGGTGAACGCCCTAATGGCATCAATGAAGAAGTCACAGATATGGTTGGTGAAATCACCAACATGGTAACAGGCGGAGCTAAGCGTATTTTGGCTGAAAGTGGATTCGATTTCGATATGGCAACCCCTGTTGTCGTATCAGGTAAAGGCCATACTATTCGCCATAAATGTGAAGGTTCAATTATTTTAATGCCATTTGCCTCCCCTTGGGGTAATGCATTTATAGAAATCTGCTTTGAGTAACCTCACCACTAAATAACTAAAAAAGCGGATGACTAAGTCATCCGCTTTTTTATATGAGAGAAAATAATCTCTTAGTGATTAGTCACGTAATGCTTTAAACGCATTGATAAGCCCATTCGTTGAGCTATCGTGTGAATCTACTTCATCATTTGCCACTAATTCAGGAAGAATTTGGTTAGCTAATTGCTTACCTAATTCAACGCCCCATTGGTCAAAAGTAAAGATGTTCCAAATCACACCTTGTACAAAGATTTTATGTTCGTACATTGCAATCAAATGACCCAAAGAACGCGGAGTAATTTCCTTCACCAAAATAGAGTTGGTTGGACGGTTACCTTCAAATACTTTAAATGGTACCAATTCCGCAATTTCAGCTTCTGATTTGCCTGCTTTTTCTAGTTCCGCACGTACAGTCTCAGCTGATTTACCAAACGCCAATGCTTCAGTTTGAGCAAAGAAGTTAGACATCAATTTCTGATGGTGATCACCCGTTGGATTGTGAGTTTTTGCCGGAGCAATAAAATCACATGGAACAATCTTAGTGCCTTGGTGGATCAACTGGTAGAACGCGTGTTGACCATTCGTACCAGGCTCACCCCAGATAATAGGACCTGTTTGGTAAGTAACTGGATTGCCATTACGGTCAACATATTTACCGTTTGATTCCATATTACCCTGTTGGAAATAAGCAGGAAAACGGTGCATATATTGGTCATATGGCAAGATAGCTTCGGTTTCAGCACCATGGAAATTGTTATACCAGATCCCGATCAAGGCTAGGATAACAGGAATGTTATTTTCTAACGGAGTATCAACAAAGTGCTTGTCCATTTCATGGGCACCCGTCAATAGTTCAACATAGTTGTCAAAGCCGATAGATAGAATAATTGAAAGACCAATCGCAGACCAAAGTGAGTAACGACCACCAACCCAATCCCAGAATTCGAACATGTTATCTGTATCGATACCAAATTCAGCCACTGCTTTTGCGTTAGTTGATAGTGCAGCAAAGTGTTTTGCCACATGTGCTTCATCACCAGCAGTTTTTAAGAACCAATCACGTGCAGTATGAGCATTGGTCATTGTTTCTTGGGTAGTGAAAGTCTTAGAGGCAATCAGGAACAATGTTGTTTCTGGGCTAAGATTTTTTACTGTCTCTTCAATATGAGTGCCATCAACGTTAGAGACAAAATGCATATTTAAGTGGTTTTTGAATGGAACAAGAGCTTCAGTCACCATGTATGGGCCTAGATCTGAACCACCGATACCAATATTCACTACATCTGTAATAGCTTTGCCGGTATAACCTTTCCAATCACCAGAAATCACACGATCAGAGAATGATTTCATTTGTTCCAAGACTGCATTGACTGATGGCATTACATCTTTACCATCAACTAATACAGGTGTGTTACTACGGTTACGTAAGGCAGTATGTAGAACAGCACGATCTTCAGTACGGTTAATTTTTTCACCGCTGAACATTGATTGGATAGCACTTTTGATATCAATCTCATTTGCCAATGCAAATAAGTGTTTCATGGTGTCGTCGTTGATGAGGTTTTTTGAGTAATCAACCAATAGATCCGATCCAAAACGAGCTGAATATTTAGAGAAACGATCTTTGTCGTTCGCAAATAATGTTTTTAGATCCAAATCTTGCGCAGTTTCAAAATGCGCAGTCAACGCTTTCCAAGCCTCAGTTTGCGTTGGATTGATATTTTTAAGCATAGTATCTATCCCGATATAACAGTTGGTCTTATTCCATTCGGCGATGGTCAGCCTGTGGAATCCCCGATTAAAAAATAAAAAGCCCGCTATGCCTCATAGGGCATAACGTTGTAATTCGAATTAAGGCACTGAGTATGACCTAGCTCGTCAAACGCCACATTGAGATAAGTCAGTAACACAGGAAAATCATTATACTTAAATACTTCCTGCCAATTTAGAACACTCAGAGCGGTTACCATCGATCCTCGCCAACCATAACGCTATACTGACGAACAAACAATAGCCTTTGGAGCAATGGATTATGTGGCAACAGCAGGTCATCCACCTTAAAGCCTATCGCCGAGGATTTCATCTTATTACGCGAGAAATAGAACGACAGCTTCCACAAATTGACACTATTTCTGTCGGATTGCTGCACCTTTTTATCCAGCATACCTCTGCAAGCCTCACCATCAATGAGAATGCAGATCCAACCGTACGATCAGATATGGAGCAGCATTTTAATAAAATGGTTCCAGAGCGAGCCCCCTATTATCAACACACATATGAAGGTGATGATGATATGCCAGCTCATATCAAGGCATCCATATTGGGTAATAGCATCAGTATTCCAATTAGCCAGGGAAAGCTAGCATTAGGAACGTGGCAAGGAATTTATCTTGGAGAACATCGTGACTATGGTGGCGAACGACGCATTATTGCCACCATTCAAGGTGAGTAATTTTCAAACAGAGCAGATCGCTAGATCTGCTTAATACACCATCGCTATTCTAGACGTTAACTTAGTCACCAACTCATATCCAGATGTTCCGATATGGTGAGCAACCGTTTCAACAGGTAGCGACGCCCCCCATAAAATCACTTCATCACCAACACAATCTTTAGCTTCAGGCCCAAGATCGACACTGAGCATATCCATACAGACACGTCCAACGAGTGGTAACTGACGTCCATTAACAAGTACCGGTGTACCATTTGGTGCGGTTCGTGGATAACCATCGCCATAACCAATAGCGACAATTCCTATCTTGGTATCACAAGGGCTAGCCCACGTGCCACCATAGCCAATCGGCTCACCCTGCTTCACGTCTCTAATGGCAATTAAGCGAGAAGTTAAAGTCATTACGGGTTTAAGCCCCATTTGTCCTGCCGTTTTGTCAGCGAAAGGGGAAACACCGTACATAATAATTCCAGGACGAACCCAATCTAGATGGCTGTCAGGCAAAGCAAGGAGTCCTGCGGACGCGGCAATGGAACACTCGCCTATTTCCTGATTAGTTAACTGCTTAAATAGGGCAAGCTGACGTGGCGCGCTATCATTATTGGGTTCATCAGCACAAGCAAAGTGACTAATAAATCGCAGATCATCTGCAACATTAGGGCAACGTTTTAAACGTGTAACAAATTCTAAAAATTGCTCAGGGCGAATACCTAAGCGATGCATTCCGGTATCGACTTTAAGCCATACAGAGATAGGCGCATCTAATTGAACTTGCTCGAGTGCTTCAAGCTGCTCAATACAATGCACCACGGTTTGTATCCGGTTTGTTGTGATAACAGGTAAATCTTGTGCGGAATAAAAGCCTTCTAATAAGAGAATCGGTTTAACTATCCCATTCGCCCTTAACTGCAAAGCTTCTTCAATTCTAGCCACACCAAATGCATCAGCCTCAACAGACACAGCCTTAGATACTGCATGAAGACCATGTCCATAACTATTCGCTTTCACAACAGCCATTATCTGGCTACTTGGTGCTAGCTCTCTGACTTTCGCCAAATTAAATTGTAAGGCCGCTAAATCAACATAAGCCGTTGCTGCTTGTGTATAGGCTTGACTGTTATTCATCATCAAACGCAGGACCAGCATAATTATCAAAACGAGAGAATTGCCCTTGGAAGGTTAATCTTACTGAACCAATCGGACCATTACGTTGTTTACCAATGATAATTTCAGCAATCCCTTTTAGAGCACTATCTGGGTGATATACCTCATCACGGTATATAAACATAATTAAGTCGGCATCTTGTTCAATAGAGCCAGATTCACGCAAATCCGAGTTAACAGGGCGCTTGTCTGCTCGTTGCTCCAAAGAACGGTTAAGCTGGGATAGTGCAACGACTGGGACATTAAGCTCTTTTGCTAATGCTTTGAGAGAGCGAGAAATTTCTGCAATCTCTAGTGTACGGTTATCCGACAACGCTGGCACACGCATCAACTGCAGGTAGTCGACCATGATCATAGATAAACCACCATGCTCACGAGCAATACGTCTAGCACGAGAACGAACTTCTGTTGGGGTTAAGCCAGAGCTATCGTCAATGAACATATTTTTCTTCTCCATAAGGATCCCCATGGTAGAAGATATACGCGCCCAATCTTCATCATCGAGCTGACCAGTACGAATTTTAGTTTGGTCAACACGTGATAGCGAAGCTAGCATACGCATCATTAACTGTTCAGCAGGCATCTCAAGAGAAAAGATAAGAACAGGTTTTTCTTGCTCCATCGCTGCGTTTTCACATAAGTTCATCGCAAAAGTCGTTTTACCCATCGACGGACGAGCCGCGACAATCACCAGATCAGAACCTTGCAGGCCAGCCGTTTTTTTATTGAGGTCAGTAAAACCAGTATCGACACCTGTTACACCATCTTGTGGGGTTTTATACAAGATTTCGATACGCTCTAAGGTTTTTTCCAGAATATTGTCGACATTCTGCGGCCCTTCATTTTCACTGGTGCGTTCTTCTGCTATTGCGAACACTTTACTCTCGGCAAGATCGAGCAAATCTTCAGATGAACGACCTTGAGGGTCATAACCAGCATCAGCAATTTCATTCGCGACACCAATTAGGTTGCGAACCAGTGCCCGTTCAGCGACAATCTCTGCATAAGCGTTAATGTTGGCAGCACTTGGGGTGTTCTTAGCCAAATCGGCAAGATAAGCAAAACCACCCACATCTTCTAATTGTTCTCTCAGTTCCAAAAATTCTGAAAGAGTAATTAAATCAAGGGGTTTACTTTCTTCAAGAATACTTTTTACTGCATCAAAAATGAGTCTATGGGGACGACTATAAAAGTCTTTTGTCACCACTCGCTCTGATACGGTATCCCAACGTTCATTATCCAGCAGCAGACCACCAATAACAGATTGCTCTGCTTCAATGGAATGAGGTGGTACTTTGATAGCATCAACTTGTGCATCAGAAGAGGGTTTACGGTTTCGATTTTCAGTTCGTGGATCAGCCATGACTTCACTCTGTAACGCTTTAATGACCGTACATTATAACGGTATTAGATAATTTGTAATTAGCTGATAATAAGTTTGTGTTGAATCGGACAGAATTAACCTAGCGTTGACTATTTCACAACCCACAAACTCTATTATCTACCCTATTCAACATTAATATCAGAGGTTCTTTGTGTCCAAAATTTGGCTTCTAAGCGCTAGTCTTTTGCTTTCTGGCATTGCCTATGCGGAGGACACGACCACTTCGACAACTGACTCCCAGCAAAACGATAATGTGGATATCCCCTCACCTTGGGAAGGCCAAGTTGAACTGGGTTATCAGGCACACTCGGGTAACACCAATACGGAAGCACTCAACACATTAGTGCAAGGGACATATACCAAAGGTCGACACCGTACAACAGGTGAGTGGAAGGTCTACAAACTTGTCAGAGAGTATTATAAGGACAAACGCAAATCCAATTATTCACTACAAAGTGACTACAAACTCGGCCCTAAAAGCTATTTATACAGTAGTTTTAGCGGTACAGACTCAAACTATACGGCCTATTTTAAAGACTATACTTTTTCAGCAGGTCCCGGTTTCCAGCTAACCCATACTGATGATGTCACTGTTGAGTTTGAATTAGGTCCCGGTTATCGCTATCAGCGCCCTAACCTTGATGAAATCGATTCAAACGATGTTGTATTCGACGAAACCATTAAAGAACCCATCATTCGCGCAAACTTGCGTAACGAATGGGCGATATTTAAAAACCTCAATGTCTACGCCGATCTTACTGTCGTCACGGGTCAAACTAACACAACCTTCACCAGCGATGTCGGCATAACAAACAACATCACTGATAATATAGCTCTAAAACTTAGCCACAACTTGCAGTATTACAATAAAGTACCAGACAGTTCACTAAAGAAGCATGATGGTATTTTCACTGTTAGTGTTTTAGTCTCATTTTAAAAAGAAAGGGAAACAAACAATTGTTTCCCTTTTTTATTGATATAAAAAAACACCAGCCAAAGCTGGTGTTTTCTAAGTCGGTATACCGAGATTACTCAGCAACAACTTGAAGTTTTACAGTAGCAAATACTTCAGAGTGAAGTTGAACGTTGATTTCAAATTCACCAGTTGTGCGTAGAGCACCTTCAGGTAGACGAACTTCGCTCTTAGCTACTTCAACACCCGCTGCAGTGATCGCATCAGCGATATCACGAGTACCGATAGAACCAAATAGTTTACCTTCGTCACCAGCTTTAGAAGCGATAACAACTGCTTCTAATTCGCTAACTTTGTCAGCACGAGCTTGTGCAGCTTGAAGTTCTTCAGCAACTTTAGCTTCTAGTTCAGCGCGACGAGTTTCGAACATTTCAACGTTAGCTTTAGTTGCCATTACTGCCTTACCTGTTGGGATAAGGAAGTTACGAGCGTAACCAGATTTAACGTGAACTGTATCGCCAAGACCACCTAGGTTACCGATTTTATCAAGTAGAATAACTTGCATTGCTTAATCCTCTTTCTTAATAAACGGTGCCGATTACTGATGTTTGTCAGTGTATGGCAATAGAGCTAGGTAGCGTGAACGTTTGATTGCACGAGCTAGCTGACGCTGATATTTAGCGCTTGTACCAGTAATACGGCTAGGTACGATTTTACCAGCTTCAGTGATGTAGTTCTTAAGAGTTGCTACGTCTTTGTAATCAATCTCTTGTACGCCTTCTGCAGTGAAACGGCAGAATTTACGACGACGGAAGAAACGAGCCATGGGCTATCTCCTGATCTAAATTTGAGTAATGTTGTCGGCATGTAACACCAATTTTCCCACGCCATTTCGGCCGGTCTGATAAGCGACAAAACCACTTACCTTGATGTGACTGCCTTGTACTAAATCTTGAGTGAATTCATTTGACCGTTTGCCACTGACTACCACAGGCATGCGACAATACACTTGTCTGGGTAAATCAGCTTCAATTACCGTGGAGCGATGTTCAAGCCAAAATCGGCAGTGAGCAACGCCCGCAGGGCTTTTGCTTCGAAGCGGAGGTTTAGCAACAGTGCCACTAAGCTCCATTCGATTGGTCATTATAAAAAATTACTCAGCGTTCGCTTCTGATTTAGCTTCGTCACGCTTAGTACGCTCTTCTTTAGCTTTAAGCATGATTGAAGGTTCAGTTACAGCGTGTTTAGTACGCATAATCATGTTACGTAGAACTGCATCGTTGAAACGGAAAGCAGTTTCTAGTTCATCAATCACAGCTTGGTCAGCTTCAACGTTCATTAGAACGTAGTGAGCTTTGTGAAGCTTGTTGATTGGGTAAGCCAGTTGACGACGACCCCAGTCTTCAAGACGGTGTACAGTACCGCCTGCTTCAGTGATAGAACCAGTGTAACGCTCGATCATGCCAGCAACTTGCTCGCTTTGATCTGGGTGCACCATGAATACGATTTCGTAATGACGCATTTATTGCTCCTTACGGATTATTCAGCTTCCCAATTTGGCCCGGTCATCCAAAGGAAGCAAGGAACGAATGATAGTTGACCGAGAATAAAGGAGCACGAATTGTACAGAATCGCCAAAAACTAAGCAAGCGAATTATCTGTACCGAGAAGAGGAAATTGATAAGAAAAGGTTCGTTGTAAACGAAAAATATAACAGATTGAAAAATCGAGGGAATAAGAGGTAGAAAAGTAAGAAAAATGGTAATGCTCGGCAATGAATATAACCGAGCAAATCACAACGGCGTTAACTAATCGTCTTCATCCACAAATTGGGCTTGTACGTAATTAGGCAAGCCGGTCATATCGATCAAGCCTAACTGAGTTTCTAACCAGTCTACGTGATCTTCTTCATCTTCTAAGATATCTTGAAATAAATCACGTGAGACATAATCACGGATATCTTCAGCATAAGCGATCGCTTCACGTAAGTCTGGAATTGCGATCATTTCGAGCTTTAAATCAGACTCTAACATTTCCTTCACGTCTTCCCCGATCATCAACTTACCGAGATCTTGTAAGTTCGGTAACCCTTCAAGGAAAAGAATTCGCTCGATCAAATGGTCCGCATGTTTCATCTCATCGATAGACTCGTGATATTCCTTATCGGCTAGGTTTTTAAGGCCCCAGTCTTTATACATACGAGCATGAAGAAAGTATTGGTTAATGGCAATAAGTTCGTTGCCAAGGATTTTGTTGAGATGTTGAATGATGATTGGATCGCCTTTCATAGATAAACCCTCCTGTTTGGTCACATTAACTTTATTAACCAAATACAAGAGTGTCAAAAAAAGACCAAAAAATAATCAACTGGCTTGCTGTAGTTCTATTGGTTTTACCTGCTCCAAAATCTCCTTTGCTTGGCGAACACATCGTCCACACTGAGTTCCAAGCGCAGTACATTTTTTTATTCCCCGAATATCTGTCACTCCCTGATCAACAGCAAGTTGTCTGATTTTTTTATCCGATACGGCATGGCATAAACAAACGTACATAACATCATCTTCTTAATAAAACTAAAGACAATATAAACAATAACTATTCTTATTACCACCTTTAGTTAAATAAGAATTAATAACATTTAGTTATAAATAGAATTATCATCAGCTTATTTCGTGCTCCTAACATGCAAAAAGGGAAGCCGAAGCTTCCCTTTTCTTTCAATGCGATGTCCGCACTAAATTTAATGCAAATTAAGCATCAATTTTAGCTACAACACCTGCACCTACTGTACGACCGCCTTCACGGATCGCGAAACGTAGACCTTCGTCCATCGCGATTGGGGCGATTAGTTCTACAGTCATTTTAACGTTGTCGCCTGGCAT
>NZ_WEKT01000081.1:0-17584 GCF_009874545.1 Vibrio eleionomae
GGATTATGATTATTGAGTGAAATTTTCATTTGATACTTGTTTTAATAAGAAAAAAAGAGTTAATTAAAAAAGTTATCAATATTTTTAATGACCCTCCCTTTCGCAGGGAATCGTAAAGTTCAGGAGAGAGCACTTGATAAACAAAGTTGTGCCGTTAGCTTTCCTGTCATTCTCTTTGGTTGGTTGTACCATTATTCCCGGTGGTGGACTGTCCACATACGACAAACATGTTGTTGAGGAGACTGACGGAGGCGGGCCGATTTCATCACGCGTAAGCGTCTACCGCTTAACCCCTAAACTGGTTAATCAACTTAAATACAGCCAAGTAGTCCCTGCTGGGAAGTCGAATGCTGAATTGGCAAACATGATATCTCAGTATCAGTATCGTATTGGTCCTGGCGATGTCCTCAATGTTACGATTTGGGATCACCCAGAGCTGACTATTCCTGCCGGTTCTTACCGCAGTTCTGCTGAAGCTGGTAACTGGGTTCATGCGGACGGAACTATCTTTTATCCGTATATCGGTAAGTTAAAAGTGGTAGGTAAAACGGTGAGTGAAGTTAGAGAGCTCATCACGCAGCGTATCAAAAAATATATTGAAGACCCGCAAGTCGATGTAAACATAGCAGCCTTTCGTTCTCAGCGGTGCTACATCACTGGTGAAGTCAATAGTCCTAGTGAACAATCCATTTCCAATATCCCTTTAACCTTGATTGATGCAATCAATAAAGCAGGTGGTATTACTGAGAATGCGGACTGGAAACACATCACATTAACACGTAACGGTGTGGAGCAACGGATTTCGCTTTATGCCTTAATGCAAAAAGGGGATTTAACCCAAAACCGGCTTTTACAGAACGGAGACATTGTCCATATTCCGCGTAACGATTCGCAGAAAGTCTTCATCATGGGTGAAGTTGGTGAATCCCAAGTTCTTAAGATTGATCGTACTGGCATGAGTTTAACGGAAGCGTTAGCTAAAGCGGGTGGTATCGATGAAAAAGAAGCGGATGCAACGGGTATTTTCGTGATTCGTAGTACCGGTATCCCTAAAGACTCCAAAGATAAGAACGCTCCTGTCGCGAATGTGTATCAGTTAAATATGCAAGATGCGACTGCATTGGTCATGGGCACTGAGTTTGAATTGAAGCCTTATGACGTTGTGTATGTGACAGCTGCACCAATCGCGAAATGGAATCGTTTGATCGATCAATTAACACCTAGTATCACGAACTTCAACGACCTAACAGAAGGCACATTGCGCGTACGTAATTGGCCATAAGGATAGCTATGTTCGAGTCAATATTAGTTGTTTGTGTTGGCAATATATGTCGCTCCCCATTTGGGGAGCGGTATCTGCAACAGTTACTCCCTAACAAACATGTGTCATCTGCTGGGTTAGGGGTAAAAACAAGTCGACTAGAGAGTAAACCAGCGGATGCAACAGCAGTGAAGGTGGCAGATAGTTATCATGTTGATTTATCAAAGCATGAAGCCAGACAAGTTACCCCTGAAATATGCAAAGAAGTTGATTTGATTTTAGTGATGGAAAAAAAGCATATTTCCAAATTGTGTGAAATTGCACCAGAAGCAAGGGGGAAAGCAATGTTATTCAGTCATTGGATTGGCGGAAAGGATATTCCTGACCCTTATAAAAAAAGTGAAGAATTTTTTAATCTTTCATTTTCCATGATTGAACGATCATCTCAAGAATGGGCGAAAAAAATATAGTTTTTGCTAATTCAAAATAGTAATTCAAACTTAATGGCATGTGCGAAAGATATGGTTAGCAAACAGGAAAATTTAAATAACTCCTCTAGTGATGAAATCAATTTAAGTAAAATAATTGGTTTATTGCTTGATGAGAAGTGGCTGATTGTTATGGTCACTTCAGTATTCGTTGTCTTAGGCGTCGCTTATGCAATTTTGGCTACTCCAATTTATAAAGCCGATGCATTAATTCAAGTCGAAGAGAAAACCGATGGTGGCTTTTCTTCTCTTGTGGGGGATATGGGGGATATGTTTGCCTCTGAATCAACTGCCATGACTGAAATTGAGTTAATCACTTCTCGAATGATCCTCGGTCAAACCGTGGATAAGTTCCATTTAACCACTGTGGTTAAGCCAGATTATTTTCCTGTGGTAGGAAAGGGCTTAGCTCGTTTGATGGATGAAGAAGAGCATTTAGATGTTAGTCAGTTCGATATTCCCAAATATGCGAAAGATATGGCGCATCAAGTAGTGATTACTGATCCTGCTAAGCAAACGTACAAACTAGTGCGAGATGATGGGAAAGTCATTCTAGAAGGTAAAGTTGGTGAACGAGAAGAATCACAAGATGGGTATCAGATTCTTGTCTCTTCTATGGAAGCGACTAAAGGCTTTAAATTTGATATCTCCAAACGAACTGAACTAGACGCAATTAACTGGGTTAACCAGAACCTAAATGCTGCCGAAAAGGGCAAGCAAACAGGTGTTATCAAAATTACTTATCTCGATTCTGATCCCGATAAAGCGAAAGCTATTCTCAATGATATTGCGCAGAATTATTTCTTACAGAATGTAGAGCGTGATTCAGCGGAAGCAGAACAAAGTATTAAGTTTTTGCAAAAGCAGTTGCCGCAAGTGAAAGGCAAACTGAATAAATCTGAAGATAAATTAAATGATTATCGTCAGAAGAAAGAATCGGTTGATCTAAGTCTTGAAGCGCAATCAGCCTTAAAAACAATGGTAGATATCGAGTCTCAACTGAACGAGCTGACGTTTAAAGAAGCCGATATCAGTAAGAAATATACCAAAGATCACCCAGCCTATAAGGCTTTGTTGGATAAACGTCAAACCTTGCTTGAAGAGAAAGCCAAGGTAAATAAAAAGGTTCAAAACTTACCAGAGACACAGCGTGAAGTTCTAAGAATGAAACGTGATGTTGAAGTTGACCAACAAATCTATGTACAGCTTCTGAACAAGATTCAAGAGTTGAACATCGTTAAAGCCGGTACCGTAGGTAACGTGCGCATTATCGATAATGCAGAGACTTATCTCAGACCTGTTTCACCGAAGAAATTCATGATTGTCATCATCTTAACTCTGATGGGCGGCATGCTAAGTGTGGGGATAGTGTTACTTAAAGCCATCTTAAACAAAGGTGTTGAGAGTCCAGATGATATTGAGGCGATCGGTTTATCGGTATATGCCACTGTGCCTAAATCTAATCTACAAACAAGCTTATTAGATAGACGGTATGCCAAAGATAAGAAACTTAAGCTACTTAGTGAAATCGATCCAACAGACCTTTCGGTAGAAGCACTACGAGGCTTAAGAACCAGTTTGCACTTTGCCATGATGGAAGCTGAAAACAATATTGTGATGATTTCAGGTTCAACTCCAGGTATCGGTAAGTCATTTGTGTCTGCGAACTTCTCAGCTATCTGCGCTCATGCTGATAAGAGAGTGGTCTTGGTAGATGCTGATATGCGTAAAGGTACGGTTAACCGCTTCTTTGGTGTTCGAAATGGTGCTGGCCTATCAGATTACTTATCTGGTAAAGAACCCATGGACAACATCATTAATACGAGTGAAGTGGAAAATCTCGATGTGATTCATCATGGTCAAATCCCACCTAACCCATCGGAATTGCTCATGCATGCCCGATTTAAAGAGCTGATGGACCATTTATCGCAACAATACGATCTTGTGATTGTGGATACGCCTCCAGTGTTAGCTGTTACTGATGCAAGCATTGTCGGACGTCTTGCTGGCACCACACTCATGGTGACTCGATTCGGTGTGAATACGGTTAAAGATATCGACTTGGCATGGGGACGATTCAAACAAGCTGGGATTGATGTGAAAGGCGTGGTGTTTAATGGCGCCGAGAAGAAATCGGAGAACTATTACTACTACGAATATTCAAGTGATCACTAAGTATGTTAACGAATAATCATGGGCGACTTGGTGTTCATGTTGGTATTAATGGTTTGGAATGGTATGGCGATAAATGAATAAATTAACTTGGAACATTATTTGGTTAATTTTTGATAAGCTGATTACGCTTCTTGGCGGCTTTTTAATCACCGTATTAACGGCGCGTTATTTAGGCCCTGAAAAGATCGGTATTATCAACTATTTCCTCGCCATCTTAGCGTTTATCGTCCCTATTACCCAATTTGGGGGCGATATCCTAATTTTCTTAAAAAGTGCGAAGAATGAGCAATCAGGTAAGATGCTGATTAATCACACTAAGAACATGAGACGCTTGCTGTTCACCGTTTCATTTGCAGCCATCTATCTGTTTACTTATCAAGATTACAATCAGTATGACCGTTTAATTCTCGTGATATTAGGCGTGGCTTCTTTCTATCAATCGTATGATCTCTATAAGTTTTACTTTAACGGGGTGATGCGCTCGAAAGAAAACGTCATTTCTGGTCAGGCTGGTGTGCTTGCCAGTTTGTTATTACGGTCGATTTTCGTCTTTTTCAAACTGCCGTATTACTTTTTTGCTTTACCTTACGTTGCGTTGTACATCATCCCATTCTGGTACCGCAAATATCGTATAAAAGCGAAAGGAATTGAAACCGCAAAGTATGCGACTCAATTTAAGGGATATTTCTTAAAAAACGGCTTTCCTATTCTGATCAGCTCTCTATCTATTTTGGTTTACATCAAAGTGGGGCAGATCATGCTAGGGACGTTTTTAACTAATAAAGAAGTTGGGCTATACACTTCGGCGCTCACGTTGGCTCAGTGTTGGCAGTTTGTCCCACTGGCGTTGATCATGAGTTTTATCTCTAAATCAGTGTCGAGCTCGACATTCAAAGATAAAGGCTTTCGTCTCTGCTTTTTAGCGTCGACGCTGTGCAGTGTGCCTTTCTTACTCGCCACTTATTTCCTTGCTCAACCGATCATCGAAGCAACATATGGTAAAGCGTTCTTAGAGGCGCAATCGCTGTTGTTCTTACTAACGCTCACAACGATGTTTTCCCTGTATGGCACCATTTCTTCTCGCATCATTATCGATGCAGGTGGTAACAAATACATGATGATGAAATCGCTGGTGGTTTCAATCATGAGTGTCGGGCTTAGCTATTGGTTTGTAAAAGAGTATGGGCTGATAGGAGCGGGTTATGCCGCGTTAATCTCTGAAGCAGTATCAGGGACGGTAGGTAACTACTTCTTTAAGAAATCCAATATTTTTAAACTGCAGTATTCGATGTTGATGTCGAAAAAAGACATTCTCTCTTTCGTGAAGGGTTAATGATTATGGAAAATACTATGGAAAAATATAAACAAGGTCTTGTCTCTGTCGTGATTCCAACATGTAACCGGGGAGAACTCTTCTATAAAGCGATAGAAAGCGTTTTAAATCAGACTTACCAAAATGTTGAAGTCATTATCATCGATGATAATTCTGACGGCCCATTACATTTAGAGCAGTACGACTCACATCCCATCAACATTATTTATCATAAAAATAGTGAAAACTTAGGTGGAGCGATTTCTAGAAATAAAGGCGCTTCATTAGGAAGAGGCGAGTTCGTCTGTTTTCTCGATGACGACGACACTTATCTACCGAATAAGTTGTCACTTCTAGTCAGTGAATTAAACGCCGATAAAAGCCTTGATGCCATTTTTGGTCGAGTGATACGGGCAAGCAATCCCGAGCGTCCAACGGATATGAGTTTCACCGACGCAAATGGAATCATATCGGGTCTAAAAAGTATCAGCTATTTACACACGAATACTTCGCTTATTCGACATGAGTCTTTTGATCGAATCAAATTCGACGAAGAACTGGGTAAGTTTCAGGACACACAATTACATATCGAATTAGTGAATAAGTGTAAATGTAAATATATTGATGAAAATGTTGCCACTTGGTTTGATAATCATGGTAATGGGCAAGTTACTGATATGAAAGATATTGGCCAGTATTACCGTAGCATTGATAATTTTACCAAGCTGAAAAACAACCTAAGAAAACGTAACTCCATAAGCTATTTCGAATATAAAAAAATGGCCTTTGATCTTTCGAAAATGAAAGTGAAATGCTGCTTAAAATTTTACAACAACAATGTTGAACTCAACTTATTTGAGAAAAATGTTCTTTCTGTTCTGAAGCTTAGAAGGAGCTTATTTTGCAAATAATTATAAGCTTATCGCTTGTTTTATATTCTTTAGCAACATTCAACCCGATCATGATGCCTGTGGCATTGTTGCTCTTGGGTTTGTGCAGCGTAAGTAAATTAAACAAGGTAAGTTTGGTTCGTTTGCTTTTCTTCGTTATCGCACTAGCGTTTCCGATAATATTTAACTCATTTTATTCGATAGAGCATATATATATTAACTCTGTAGCTAAATATATTATGTTTTTGTTTTATATCTTCTTGCTGGTGCAATGGTCGAAAAGTGAGGATAAAGGAAAAATAGAGACAGCATTTAAACATTTGCTGTTTATCCATTTAGTGTTCTTCTATATCCAAGTTGTTGCTTATTTTGCGACAGGTGAATTCATTGAGTTCAGTAAATACGTTCGAGCAAAAGATGCCGTCGTTCTTTATGAATCAAAAGCGTTAATGAATAGTTTTATTTCAGCTCGATTTACGGGGCTATTCACTGAGCCTTCATACTACAGCATGATTGTGTTGCCTATCTCATCTATCTTCTTGATTTTAAACAAACACAAATTGATCTCTGTGTTTGGCATCATCAGTGTGGGATTGAGTCTATCGATTGCGGCAATCATTATCATGGCCCTGATGATCGGTATTTATATCTTTCTGAGTAAAGGCAACAAATTCCTCAAAATCTTATGTATTTCGGCCGCAATCTTTTTGGCTCCCGTGTTCTATGGGTTTTATGATGCGAGGATTAACGCAGATGCTGACTATGATGCGATCGCCAGTCGCTCGTTCGTTTTTACCGAACTACAAATCCGTAATACCTACCTCAACATGGTGGGAGAAGGCGTCTTTATAGATGAATCTAAGCCGTTGGGAATAGTAGGGTTAACCGGGGCAGAAATTCGTGATAGCTCATTCTACATTTACCTACTTTATTCCGTTGGCTTGTTTGGTTTCCTGACCTTTTTCGCCTTGATGTTTTACCTATTTGGTTTCAAAAGCATGGTGTATCTGATGCCACTTTTACTGTTCAAATATCACCTGCTGACGACCATGTTTTTCATGACTTTATTCCTGTTTTATTTCTACAAGGAAGAAGTTTCTCATTTCTCGGAGGTTAGATAATGCGAAATATAGCGCTTGTCTGTGATTGCATTGAACGTTTTTGGTTCTTTAAGCGGTTTTATTCATCACAGCCAGAATACTCAATGACCCTAATTACTAATGATCTAGTGGTTCGTCTATTGTGCGCTTGGAATAAGATTCCGTGTATCCAATTATCGCAAACCTCGCCGATGCCTGAGTATGCGCAATATGCTGATAAGGTGGCAAATTCTTCTGAAATAACCGTAGGGGGATATCAGCAAGACTTTGCTTGTAAGGTGTACAGTTCTTATCTAAGCCAATTGCCAGCTAAATTGGCCCATTTTGATACGTTTCTTATTTGGAATGGTCAGCAACTGCTGGATAAAAGCATCATTGATGTGTTCCCTGAGCAGTGTGTTTATATGGAACTGTCTAACCTACCTAGCAAAATTTTTGTTGATAAGCTCGGTGTGAACGCCATGTCATCGCTCTTTTTCCATCCTGAAGTTCTAGATAAAGAAGAGCCGGTATCCGATGAATTTCATCAACAGTGGGTAGTGGAATATGAGCAATATAAAATGGCGCCACCTCCGCAGTCTAAAGTGACAAAATTTCAGCTCTACTGCAGAGCGATTAATATGTTGGTGACGTCTTGCTCAAGCATTGCTGGGATCAAAAACTTACGGCATCGAATGAAGAAAATCACGCCGGAACCGGTCGATTTTTCTCAGTTTCATCTAAAAAATGCAGATTTAGAACAACCATTTATTTTCTGCCCACTGCAGGTTTCCTCAGATACGCAGTTATTAATTCACTCAGATTTTAATAACAAAGACATTATTCGTGAGGCGATCAAAATTGCAGATGAGAAAGGATTATCTCTTTATGTGAAATTTCATCCTGCAGAGCGTAATTTGACCGAGGTAAAAGAGATTGTCGAAATGAGCCAGACTCAAGGGTTCACTTTAGTTGCCAACAACACTAACGACTTATTACGCCAATGTAATGAAGTTGTCGTGAACAACTCAACGGTTGGATTGGAGTCCATGATATATGGCAAGCCAACTCATGTGTTTGGTCGAGCACTGTATAAATCGTTCGATAATGAGCGACTCAAGAAATACATCCATCGTTACTTGATTAATGATGTTGATTACTTTGCTGACCATCCTGTTGATGTTGTTGTAATTTTGAACAAAGTTGAGGGGAAATAATATGGTTTGCTATCTCATTCCTTATTTCAACTGCTATGACGATTTGATTTTGACCTTACTCTCACTAGAGGATGACTCAGCTGACGTAGTGATCGTCGATGATGGCAGTACAGTTTCCTTAGCGTCTCAACTTGATGTCACTCAATTTAAGTCGAATATTCAGGTGCTTGAATTAGAAAAAAACCAAGGTATTGAAGGGGCTCTAAATCGAGGGCTGGAATTTATTTACCAGCAAGGTTATCGCTATATTGCTCGCATTGATTGTGGAGACTTATCACTTCCTGGCCGTATAGAAGCTCAGGTTGCGGTTATGGAATCGGATGACGAGATCGTTTTATGCGGCGGTTGGGCAGACTACGTGAATGAAGAATATGAATTTCTGTTTACCAATAAAGTGCCAACAGACGATAACAGCATCAGAAAACATATGTTTTTAAATAATATGTTTATCCATCCTGCAGTCATGATGCGTGCAGATGCCATCAAGCAGATTGGCGGCTATCCGACGAATCGTAAAGCCGCAGAAGACTACGCTGTTTTCTTTAAGTTAATGCAACTGGGTAAAGTGAAAAATCTTCCGCAATCCTTGATTCGTTATGTAGTGTCATCGACCAGTATTTCTTCGCAAAAGAGAAATTTGCAGGTCAAAAACCGCATTCTGGTGATTTGGGATAATAAAGCCTGCTCGCTGCATTTTGCTTATGGGTTGATACGTTCATGCCTATTACTGGCATTTCCTCGTACAGTGACGATGAAACTGCGCTCGTTATTAAGGTAGGTGAAAGTGGATAAATTATTAGTTGGTCTCTCAGTATTAATCGCTAACGTCAAAGCGAACTTGGTGAAAGTGGCTTACTTAGGGCAGGTTAAATCTGATGCCATTGTGCGAACGCCTTATTTTCCATCAGTTCGAGTTCGACGCGGTGGTGTCATTGTTTGTACTGGAGTCAAATTCCGTCGTCGCTGCACTATTTTTGCTGATGGCGGCGAAGTCAAAATTGGTCGTGGCGTGTTTCTCAATAATGATTGCTCGATAAATAGCAACCAATCGATTGTGATTGGTGAAAATACGTTATTTGGGGAAGGAGTGAAAATTTATGACCACAACCATCGTGTTGTTGATGGGGTTGTGAGTCATAACGAATTTGATTCTGCGCCAGTTCATATTGGTCGTGACTGTTGGATCGGCTCAAATGTGGTGATTTTACCTGGGGTAACGATTTGTGACCGAACCATTATCGGTGCTGGTTCAGTCATTGCTAAAAGCATTACCAAACCAGGAACGTACGTAACAGAGAACATTCGCTTAAGGAAACTGAGCTAAAAATTCAATTCAATGAGGTGCTTATGGTTAGGGATCCTAGAATTGATATATTTCGTGGTTTTTTGATTTTGCTCGTTGTATTGGGACATGTAAAACATATCCCAATAGCCTTACATCACGCTATATATGCTTTTCATATGCCAGCGTTTTTTATTCTGGCAGGCTACTTATTTAATTTACATAAAGGTGGCAGTACTTATGACACTATTGCCAAAAAATTTAACCGCTTAATTATACCTGCTTGGGTTTTTGGTCTTATTTGTGGTTTACCGTTTGTTGCTATCACTTTGTTGCACTTTAATACTGATGCGGTCATTAATTTCTTAACAAGACTTTATGGCACATTAACGGGTTATCCTTCTTGGGATACCACATTTAACTGTACGCCATTATGGTTCCTGTATGCGCTATTTATTATCGAAGTGATAGCCATTTTATGTAAAAAACTTAATGAAAATACATTTATTATTACCTTAGTGGTATTAGGTGTTATCGGTGTATTGGTCAGTTATCAAACGAACGTGGTTACGCCATTTAACCTACTTATAGGGTTATCTTGTTTAATCTATTTCACACTTGGTTTTTTCATTAAAAGAATCAGTCATTCAATATCTAAAGCATGGTTGTTTATTACTCCGGTGGTGTATTGCATCACTTATTATATTTTTGTTATTCATGCAAAAGGTGATGTCATTAGCCTGGCTGAAAATAATTTTGGTCCAGCGAACGATTTTGTCTGGAATATGGTGTTGTCCTTAAGTGGAACTGGGTTCGCATTAGTCATTTCTACACTGTTTGCCAAGAATGAAATGTTATCCAGAGGGTTTTCTTGGCTAGGTGTTAATACCATTCCAATTATTGCCTTTGATTATTATGTAAACGATGTTTTTGTGAAAACTTTCGCTATAACAGGCATATCAATTCCTAACGCGTGGTTATTTATATTCCCGCTTAAATTGGCCATTTTGGTCGGCATTGTATGGGCTGTAACGCGTATTACTTGGTTAAACGATATTCAAAGTGGGAAAGTACAGATTTTTAATAAAAAGACTATGTCGGAGCAATTGTAGATAACGTTATGAAAATAGTACATGTCATTGAATCCTCGGCGACTGGCACCTTATCTATAGTGACAATGGCCGCGCAATATCAAGCGGACAAACATGATGTCACGGTGATTTTTTCACGCCGTCCGGATACGCCGCCGAATATCGAAACGTTATTTCCAAGTAATGTCACTTTGGTTGAAGTGGGGATGAGTCCCAAACATTTCCCTTGGTCTCTTTTGGCGTTGCGTAGTGAGCTTAAAAAAATTCAGCCTGATGTCATCCACTGTCACTCTTCTTTCGGTGGGTTTGTGGGGCGTCTAAGCTCGGTGTTTATGCGCAGCAGAGTCTTTTATAGCCCTCACTGTATTTCATTCATGCGTAAAGACATCAGCCCACTTAAAAACTTTTTATTTAAAGCATTTGAATCGGTTGCGTGTTTGAGGCCTGCAACCTATATCGCTTGCTCTGAGAGCGAACGCTCAGCCATTAAAAATGCATTGTCCTTTGTTGATGTGGCATTGCTAGAAAATGCAGTGGATTTATCAGAGTTTAAAGCGTTGCCAAATCCACATAATGCTCCAGGCAAAAAGACTGTATTGACGGTCGGAGGTATTCGTCCGCAAAAGGGCTTTATGGAATTTGCCAAGATTGCTCGTGAGTGCGCGGAGCTTGATTTGCACTTTGTTTGGATTGGCGATGGTGCTGTGCAAGATAGGGAGGTACTTGAACAGGCTGGTGTTGAAGTGACGGGGTGGAAAAGTCGCCAAGAAGTGATCGCGTTATTAAATGATGCCGATCTTTACCTCTCTACATCGCTTTGGGAAGGCATGCCAGTCTCTGTGATTGAAGCAAGTGCAGCAGGCCTTCCGTTATTACTTCGAGACTGCGCAGGCAATAGCGATATTGTTGTCGATAAGCGCGGCGGATGTCTATTTACTCAAACCTCAGAGGCAATCGAGTTGTTGTCTCAGTTTATTGCAGATCCAGATAAGTTTCGTCAAGCGACTCTCCCAGATAGAAAAGCCGTATTTCAGCGATTTTCTGTGGAGCGCTTTGCTCGTCATCTGGAAGAAATTTATCAAATTTAAACATTATTCATCGAGGCTTATATGTTTTTAATCGCAGGACCTTGTGTCATTGAATCAGAGCAACTTGTCATGGATGTCGCAGGCAAGATGAAAGAAATTACCTCAGAGTTGGGGATCGATTACATTTTTAAATCAAGCTTTGATAAAGCAAACCGCAGTTCGACAGGCAGTTACCGTGGCCCTGGTATTGAAAAAGGCCTGGAAATTTTAGCCAACGTGAAAAAAGAGTTGGGCTTAAGAGTGCTGACTGATGTTCATGAAGATACACCAATCGATGAAGTGGCATCGGTAGTGGATGTGCTGCAAACCCCAGCGTTTTTGGTACGTCAAACTAACTTCATTCAAAAAGTCGCGGCGGCAGGTAAACCTGTCAATATTAAAAAGGGCCAGTTTCAAGCCCCATGGGATATGGAGCAGGTGGTGAAAAAATGCCATGAAGTAGGCAACAAAGATATTTGGCTTTGTGACCGTGGTACTTCATTTGGCTATAACACGCTTATCTCTGATATGCGTGGGTTGTCTGTGATGCGTCAAACCGGTTGTAAAGTAGTATTTGATGCCACTCACTCAGTGCAGCAGCCGGGTGGGTTAGGTGCAACCTCTGGTGGCCAACGTGAAATGGTACCGGTATTGGCTCGCTCAGCGGTAGCTGCTGGCGTTGATGGCTTGTTTATGGAAACTCACCCAAATCCTGAAGTCGCGTTGAGTGATGGTCCTAATATGCTGCCTTTAGCGGTAATGAAAGAGATGTTGGAAACCCTAGTAGAGCTAGATCAGGTGGTACACAAACGCCCATTCCTTGAAAGCAAACTTTCATAAGTGGGTTGGGCAAAGGATTGTGCCAGTTTGTAACGACAGAAAATTAGGTAGATAAAATGGCATTTGAAAACATCAAAATCGTGATCCCATCTCGTTATGGGTCGTCCCGTTTACCCGGGAAACCTTTGATGCCGTTGTGTGAAAAACCCATGTTTTGGCATGTAGTCAATCAGGCTGTTACTGCAGGTTTTTCAATACAAGACATTGTTGTCGCCACCGATGACCAACGTATTATGGATGCTGCTCAGCAGTATATTATTCCTGCGGTATTAACCGATAAAAATCACGCCAGTGGTACTGATAGGCTATACGAAGTGTGTGAAAAATTGGGTTGGGGTGACGATACTCTGGTCATTAACGTGCAAGGGGATGAGCCTATGATTCCTCCCGCGCTGATCACCACCTTGGCCAATTTTGCGACTCAGTCTCCCCAGTTTGATATTTGCACGGTTATGAGTCCTATTTTGTCCGTTGCTGATTTACATAACCCGAATGTGGTTAAAGTGGCGGAAGGGGAAGGGCAGCGAGCGGTCTATTTTTCACGTTCACCGATCCCTTTTGATCGCGAATCGAAAGACTCGCTAGCCAGTGTTTGTCGTCATATTGGTATCTACGCATACCGAGTTGAGCGCTTACGTCAATTCTGTTTATTTCCTGAATCATCACTAGAAAAAATCGAGAAGCTAGAGCAGCTTCGCGCGTTGAGTCATGGGATGTCTATTGGGGTTGTACGTTATAACGAAGCGCCTCCTCACGGTATTGATACCCAAGAGGATTATGACGATGTTAAACACATAATGGAAAACAGCTAATGTCAATTTTACAGCACGCGAAAAAAGTCATTGATATTGAAATTGCTGGTTTGACGCAGATTTCTAATCAATTAGACGACCATTTTGAACAGGCGATTCAAGCCATTCTGAAAACGCAGGGGCGTACCATTATTTGTGGTATGGGGAAGTCGGGCATTATTGGTAAAAAAATAGCCGCCTCATTTGCTAGTACCGGAACACCAAGCTTTTTCATGCACCCAGGAGAAGCGTTTCATGGTGATCTCGGCATGGTACAGCCGGAAGATGTGTTTATTGCGATATCAAATTCTGGTGAAACTGAAGAAGTGTTAAAGCTGCTACCGTTTTTACGCGATAACGGCAATTATGTCATCGCGATAACTGGGAAACCAAAATCAACACTTGCAACTGCTGCGCACTGTCATCTTAATATTGCTGTTCCTCAAGAGGCTTGCCCTTACCAATTAGCACCAACGAGTTCAACGACGGCAACCTTAGTCATGGGCGATGCTTTAACGATTACCTTGATGGAATTGCGAGACTTTCAACCAGAAAATTTTGCTCGTTTCCACCCTGGAGGCAGTTTAGGGAGAAGGTTGTTGAGCAAAGTACGTGATGATATGGCAACCGACTCTCAGCCAATTGTACGAATGAGCAGTGAACTGCCGGAAATTATTAACGTGATTTCGCATGGTTGCTTAGGTTTGGCTGTTGTGGTCGATGATGCCAATAAGGTGAAAGGGATTGTCACTGATGGGGATTTACGTCGTTCCATGCAAAAGTATGGTCAAGATGCTTTCAGTGTGTGTGCCAAATCTATCTACAGTGAAAATCCTGTTTGTATTTCACCAGACGCATCGGTCGGTAAGGCTTATGAGTTAATGGAATCCAAGCGTATCAGCGCATTATTGGTGCTAGAAGATGATGAATTAGTCGGTGTGCTGAAAAAGTAATTATATAGTTTTCAATCACTCATGAATAAACTAAATATAATTCACATCATTATTTAATGATGTATTTCAATATGTTTTAGAAATTATATTGACAGTAAGCCGACAACTTCTGACATAGGTTTTATCTATCAATATTGACAAAGTTATGTATGCGAGGGTTGTTATATATTTCTCTCGCATTTTTTTTGTCTTTTTCATATTAAAAAGATATTTATTAAATTATTGAGAAATACAGGAAATGTAACTTTTATTATGGGGTCAGGATCAAATCTGATTAAAGAATTGGATAGAATTGACACAAAATTGATATTTAAATAGTGAGAGCTTTTAATCTTTATATCGTGTTCAAGATTTTTACCCTCTTTGGATTTTATTTTGTAAACACTCGTCCTCTGCACAGTAGTGTTGGCAAGGATAATAGGCCTTTATTTAATCTGAATAAAGATCTCAAAACGCAATTTGTGACAATTAATAGGTTGTGCTATGGAACATGTAAATATTGAGAGTGGTAGCAGTGGAGTTAAATATTCGAGGTTTATTCCAGTTTTTAACTCTATGATTTTAATCTTATTTGATTTGTTTGCTTTTATTGTTTCTGAAAATATTGCTTATGCTCTTTCTGATTCAGGATCGTGGTCTGGATTTAATTCAGAAGGCAGTAGTTACTGGCAAGGAACTGTATTCTTCATTATCGCTTTTATGTCCATTTTCTGGTTTGGCGTTAACCGTCTGCACTACACCCGAAGAAAACCTTTTTGGGATGAATTGAAAGACGTGCTGAAAAACCTGTTCATTCTTTCAATTTTAGCGCTTGCGATGAATTTGCTGTTGGTTCCTAACTATTCTGTTGAAGTTTGGGCTATCTCTTGGGGAGTGTTGTTTGTTCTACTTCCTCTATGTCGTAATAGTGCCAAAATCATATTGAATAAATTGGGATTGTGGAGTGTGCCGTGTGTCATTATTGGTGAACAGCAAAATGCGTTAGAGGCTTATAAAGCAATCGGTAGCGATCTCTCTACGGGCTACACTATCAAAGCATTTGTAAATCCGTATAAAAAATCTGATTATCATACTGATAAAGCAAACCCAACAGATGTGCCATATATTAGTAAAAAAGAGTTTATTAATAATTTAGATAAGTATTATCGAGTATTTATTGCTTTGGAAAAAGAAGATAACCAAACAAGAGATTACTGGGTAAGAAAGCTCGCCTATCTGAACGTATCTAATATTTCTGTTGTACCGGCAATGCGTGGCATTCCATTATATGGTGCTGATGTATCGAACTTTTTCAGCTATGAATTAATGATGCTAAGCGTTAAAAATAACCTTTCAAAAATCTCGGCGCGTATGTTAAAACGCGGCTTTGACATTGTTGTTTCGGCTCTTTTATTAACGCTATTGTCTCCGTTCTTTTTATTTGTTGCTTTAATGGTGAAACGTGATGGCGGTTCTGCGACTTTTGGTCATGAACGCATCGGTTATAACGGAAAGCCGTTTAAATGTCTCAAATTTAGGACGATGGTAATGAATTCACAGGAAGTATTAAAAGATTTACTGGAGAATGATCCTCAAGCCCGTTTAGAATGGGAACGTGAATTCAAACTTAAAAATGACCCACGTATAACGAAAATTGGTCATTTCTTGCGTAAAACTAGTCTTGATGAATTACCACAGCTGTGGAACGTCTTGAAAGGCGAAATGAGTCTCGTCGGTCCTCGTCCTGTGATTGATGAAGAATTAAAACGCTATGGGGATGATGTTTTGTACTACAACTTGGTTAAACCAGGTATGTCTGGATTATGGCAAGTTACCGGTCGTAGTGATACGGATTATACAACTCGCGTATATTTAGATAGTTGGTATGTAAAAAACTGGTCTCTTTGGTACGATATTGTGATCTTATTTAAGACCGTTGGCGTTGTTGTCAGAGGTGATGGTGCATATTAATTAACTCTAAATAAAGGAACGATTATTTAGTAATTAATATTGAATTTAGCTCCCTTAAATAAAAAATTCAGGAATTATTATGATTAAAAAATGTCTCTTCCCAGCAGCGGGTTACGGTACACGTTTTCTTCCAGCAACGAAATCGATGCCAAAAGAAATGATGCCTGTGGTAAATAAGCCACTTATTGAATATGGTGTGGATGAAGCGATTCATGCTGGCATGACTGATATGTGTGTCGTAACGGGCCGTGGTAAGCACTCTATTATGGATCACTTTGATACTAACTATGAGTTAGAACATCAAATTAATGGTTCACCAAAAGAGAAGCTATTGGGTGATATTCGTAGCTTGATGGACTCTGCAAACTTTACTTATATTCGTCAGCGTGAAATGAAAGGCTTAGGTCACGCGATATTGACAGGTAAACCACTGGTTGGTGATAACCCATTTGCTGTGGTATTGGCGGATGACTTGTGTGTTAATGAAGAAAAAGGCGTGTTGGCTCAAATGTCTGAGCTATACAACCAGTTCCGTTGCACGATCGTCGCTGTTCAAGAAGTGCCAGAAACAGAAACACACAAATATGGTGTGATTTCTGGTGAAATGATTAAAGACAATATCTTCCGTGTCGATGACATGGTAGAGAAACCTGAACCAGGCACTGCACCAAGTAATCTAGCGATCATCGGTCGTTACATTATGACTCCTGATATCTTTGATTTAATTGAAGAGACTGAACCTGGTAAAGGCGGTGAAATCCAGATCACTGATGCCTTGCTAAAACAAGCTAAAACAGGCTGTGTCCTTGCTTATAAATTTGACGGCAAACGCTTTGACTGCGGTAGCGTTGAGGGTTATATCGAAGCAACTAACTACTGCTACGAAAACCTTTACAACAAGAAACCAGCAGCATCAACTCCTGTAGAAAAAGTGATTGAAGATGTGAAAGAAGCAGTTACAGCAGAAGCGTAATTCATTCACTAGATAGAGTTTTGATAAGAAGCCTGATGGAAACATCAGGCTTTTTTTATAAATAAAAAAACAAGAACTACGAATGGACTATAACCGTTAGGGCTGGAGGAGAATCAGATAGAGTAATGGTGTGATTTTGGTATTTAAGTCAGTTGGTTGATTGAATGCTGTCTTATCAGGGAGTGTTGAACAAGTTCCCTCCCTTTGGGGAGGGT
>NZ_WEKT01000082.1:0-17468 GCF_009874545.1 Vibrio eleionomae
CTCTTATGTAGAGGCTATTTTTATAGGTAACTTTTTATATTATTAATTGATAAAATTATTAAATATGACTTCTATCTGATTTATTAGATATCGTTTTTATTAAAAAATCTAATTTAGTAAATGTTTATTTAAATTGTTATTAAACCAAACTCTTTAACACTTCACTTAATGCGTGCAATAAAATATCCGCATGCTCACGATTAAAAACCAGCGGTGGTCTAATTTTTAATACGTTACCATTAGGCCCAGAAGCACTTAGCAATACTTTCTTTTGCCGTAGTGCATTCACAATTGTGATAGCCAAAGGGCCATCGGGGGTATGCGAGTCTTTGTCACAAACGATATCGACACCAATAAATAATCCTGTCCCGCGGGTTTCGCCAATCACCGAAAACTGCGTGCCTAGCTCACGTAAGCCTTGTATTAAATAATCACCAGTAAGACGCGCATTTTCAATGAGGTTTTCTTCGTGGAGAATATCCAGTACGGCAGACGCAGCGGCTATAGAAACATGGTTACCGCCAAAGGTATTAAAATAGCGGATCTGTTGCCCAAAGTTTTCTTGAATTTCTGCAGTCATCACTACAGCTGCAATCGGAAGCCCATTCCCCATCGGTTTTCCCATTACCACAATATCAGGCACCATATTATGGCGTTGAAATCCCCACATGTGACTGCCAGTGCGGCCAAAACCGGGTTGCACTTCATCGGCAATATAAAGTGCTCCAGCTTGCTCAACTGCCTCTTTGATATCACTTAAAAATCCCGCAGGGTCGGCAAAAACGCCATCAGTTGAAAAAATACCATCAGCAATAAAAGCAGCAGGTTTGATGCCATGACGACGCATCGTTTTCAATGCATTATTGACGTGCTCAGCCATCACCTCTCCAAGATCACTCCCATTTGCGTTACGCTTATCTGGTACAGGTATGGTGTAAACATGCTGACCAATCGGTACACTTTCACCGATCGATGGCGAGATTTCTGCTGATGCGGTAGTGACACCATGATACGCATTTTCAGTGATAATAACGCCAGTGCCACCCGTAAAATGTTTGGCGATACGTAACGCTAAATCAACCGCTTCACTTCCCGTACAAGTATACATAACCCGGCTAAGAGACTCAGGGAATGTAGCTAATAAACGCTCGGAATAATTGAGAATATGCTCATCGAGATAACGGGTGTGCGTATTCAGCGTTGCAGCTTGTTGTGCCACAGCCGCAACAACTTTAGGGTGGCAGTGACCAACAGAAGGGACATTGTTATAAGCGTCTAAATACGCATTACCTTCTGCATCATAAAGCCATACGCCTTCGCCTCGAACAGGATGAACTGGCTCTTGGTAAAATAATTTATAAGCAGGACCTAATAGTGCTTGGCGGCGCTCAATAATACGTTTTTCTTCCGCCGCAAGATTTCCCATCTGATTAGGGTCGAAACCATTAATCATTCCCCCTTGGTTACTCATTTTCTGCCTCCTCAAAAATGGTGAAAAATCGTCTCGTCATTTCTTCTCTACCAATGGCATCAAGCAATGTAAGTTGAGTTTTTAGGGTTGGCCAGAATCTCAACAAATGCGTTTTCTGATCAGGGAAGATAGTTGCGCGCCAAACAGAAATAGTGAGACGCATAACGATACGCATAATGATCGCTGGATAAAGGAGCTCTATCTCAAGTGGACTCATCGATTTGACACTCGCGTATCCCTTTAACACATCACAGGCTTCATCAAGAACATTTTCTGAGGTGCCTAATTGATAAGATATCGCAACCGCTGTATCAAACAACACGGGAGCATAGGCCATATCACCAAAATCAATGATGCCACACACCTCATTCGGACACTGCTGATCAACTAAGATGTTTTCCAGGTTGAAATCATTATGGATAAATTGTGTAGGTAGCTGATCCATCACCGGTATTATTTCATTATCGAAACAATCAAGAGCCTGCGTTAAGCGATGTCTTAACTCAATATCATCAATAAATTCGATAAACCCTCTCATCATCGACGCATGACTCATATCCCAAATAATGGGTGGCAAATCAGAGTCTAACGTTATCGGTGATAATGCCGTTTGCAGGCGAGCGAGTATGCGCCCGACATTTTTTCGCTGTTCCGAACTACGGTTAAATTGTGTCTGGGCCTTTCCAGGAACAAAGGTTACCAGCCTCACACCACGCTCTGTTCCAGTATTATCATTCACTCGGCAATCGAGTTCACCATCGCACGTCTTAACAATGCGTTGCAAAGGAATACCTGAATCATATTGCTCGACTTGCAAAAGTGCTTTGCTATGCAGTTGGGTGACTTCCCTCGCTTCTCCGGAGTTAAGAATCTTAAGCAAATATTCCGTCCCATCAGTGAGGGTCAATTGGTAATTAGAGTCCTTTTCACCCCACAACCACTTTACCTTTCCCTGTAAACCATAATGCTCTAATGCAATCGCTTGCGCTTCTGCGGGTTGAATAATCACCGCCTTTGTTTTTAACTCGGCACCAAAATCTGCAATGTCGATTGGGCGAGTATCAGATTTCGTCATGATGACTCTTCCTCTAATTGGATATTTTCCCTTCCGACAACAACTCAGAAGGGAAACGGTTATCACGCTAGTCTTGGCGATTTAGGCAAGGGTTCTGGATACTGATTTTGATAAGCAGAGGCTAGGCGCAATACAATGTCATCACGATAACTCGGCCCCACAAACTGTAAACCAATCGGTAAACCTTTATTATCAAACCCACATGGAATAGAAATCGCGGGTTGTTCTGTCATATTGAATGGATAAGTAAAGGGAGACCAATCAGACCAATCTTTACCTTCCACTCCCCCAGGAAAATCCACGCCGGCCTCTAAAGCAGTTAATGGCATTGTCGGCAACATTAAGGCGTCATAGTGTCCATGAAAACGTGCCATGGTGACTTTTAAATCCGCTCTCACTTGTTCAGCGTCGATGTATTCTCCAGCTGAAATGGACCGTCCTTTTTCACAGATACGTAATAGACCAGGATCCATTAATTTCAGTTGACCTGCCGTTGGACCAGCTAAGTCGACCGTTCTCGCTTCAGCCGCATACCACAGTGTCAGTAACGCATCTTGAGGATTAGCAAAACCGGGATCGATCTCTTCAACTATGGCGCCCAGATCTTCCATTCGTTTTGCTGCTTTATCTATTGCAGAGGCAATTTGTGGATCGACTTTGGCATAACCAAGTGTACGACTATAACCAATTTTCATACCGCGAATAGCGCGATGTTCAAGCGTCGCTTTCCAATCAGGTACATGATCGGGGCAGTATCCATAACGAGATGAAACGGCTGGACCTGTCGTAGCATTCATAAATAGCGCCGCATCTTCAACAGTACGAGTCAGTGGCCCTCTATGAGCCAATTCGAATAACGGTGTGGGCGTATCGAAAGGAATCCATCCATAAGTGGGTTTGATACCCACAACACCACAAAATGAGGCAGGAATACGAATAGAGCCAGCGCCATCAGACCCTTCATGGAGCACCCCCATATTCAGCGCTGCAGCTACCGCCGCACCGCCTGATGAACCACCAGAAGCATGACCAGTGTGCCATGGATTGAGTGTGTTACCTGTAAATGGCCCATGAGTGACCCCTTTCCAAGCAAACTCTGGCGCAGTCGTGGTGCCCAAGATGGTCAATCCCGCAGCACGTAATCTATCCATAATGAGGAATTCTTGCGTAGCGGGCTCTTTTTGTCCCAATACCGACCCACGTCGTATCGGTAACCCTTTTACGGGTGTCATCTCTTTGACTGTAGTCGGTACACCATCAATCGGGCTCATTGGCGTCCCATTTAACCAACGTTTTTCCGATTCTTTCGCCTCTTTCAAAGCAGTTTCTACCGCCAAGTGGGCAAAAGCATTGACCATAGGATTAAAACGATCGATACGTGCAAAAGCCTCTTTGGCCGCTTCAACAGGAGAAACCTGTTTTGACTGGTATAAAGCAGAGAGTTCTGCTGCAGTCATCTCGCCTAACTCTGTTTTCTGAGAAGTTTCCATTAAAAATCCTTTGTTAATGTTGTTATTTACAGGAAAAAGCCAGCAATGCGGTTCAGCTGGACATTCTCATCTCCTTGAGACGTCCAGGAATGGCCTCAATCAAACCTTTTGTGTAAACATTTTTTGGAGCATCGAAGATTTCGGCTCCAGTCCCAATCTCCACAACTTGGCCTTTCTTCATCACCATAACGCGATCACATATCTGTGCAGCGACACGTAAATCGTGGGTAATAAAAATCAAAGAGAGATTGAGCTCTTTTTTGAGCTTGGCGAGTAGCTCTAAGACCTGAGCCTGAATAGACACATCTAAAGCCGATACAGCTTCATCAGCCACAATGATATCGGGTTCGAGTGCCAATGCCCGAGCAATGCCAATTCGCTGTCTTTGACCGCCGGAAAATTCATGTGGGAAGCGGTCTAACGCTTTAGGATCGAGCCCAACTAAATCCATCAATTCTGCGGCCTTAGAGAGCGCATTCGATTCACTTTCCCCATACGCTATCGGCCCATCTGCAATAATTCGTCCTACTTTGGCACGCGGGTTAAGTGAGGCAAACGGGTCTTGGAAAATCATTTGTAGATTGCGGCGCGAAAGACGTAAATCCTCACCTTGTAAACTCGCCATGTCAGCATCACCTAATAACACCCTGCCTTGATCCGGATCTTGAAGGCGCACTAGGCATCGCCCAACGGATGACTTACCCGAGCCACTTTCTCCGACAATACCCAGCGTTTCTCCTTTCCCTAATGAGAAACTGACGTTTTGTACTGCATGAACAGGCTGTTGTTTAGAGAAAAAACCACCACTACGACGATAAGTTTTACTCAGGTTTTCAACCTTAAGAATGGTTTCTCGCTGAGGAAGATCCGTGTGTCCGCTACGTAACTTAGGAATCGCCGCAATTAATTTTTGGGTGTATTCATGTTTTGGAGAGTACAGCACTTCTTCTGCAGTGCCTTTTTCTACAATACGTCCTAATTGCATCACCGCCACATCATCGGCAATTTCAGCGACCACCCCAAAATCATGGGTAATGAACATCACTGCCATATTGCGTTCAATTTGCAACCGACTAATCAGCTTCAAAATCTGCTTTTGGGTTGTAACATCAAGAGCCGTAGTCGGTTCATCCGCAATCAATACTTGAGGCTCAAGGGCTAACGCCATTGCGATCACCACTCTTTGACGTTGCCCACCCGATAATTGAAATGGGAAAGATTCAGCAATTCGCGGGGGCTCAGGTAAACCGACCTCAGTCAAGAGTTGTAGTGCTCGCTCCTTACGCTCTTTGGGCGTCAATAATCCATGAGCAGCGAACACCTCTTCAATTTGCTTAGATATTTTCATCAAGGGATTTAAAGCGGACATCGGTTCTTGGAAAATCATCGCTACTCGACGACCACGAATATCATAAAAATCTTCTGTTGGAAGGTTGAGCAGGTTGGTTCCTTCCAGCAGAATGCGGCCCTCTGCAATTCTCACCGCATCCGGTAAAAGCCCCATCAATGCATTGGCAGACATTGATTTGCCAGAACCTGATTCACCGACCACACACAGCATTTTTCCTGCATATAAATTGAGATTAACGCGCTCGACAGCAAATGGACGATCGGCACCATCTGGCAATGCTATAGAAAGTTTCGAGATTTCCACAACTGGAACCGCGGTTTGTGGTGCGTGGTTTTCTTGGTTGGTAGGCAACTTATATAGTTCACTCATAACGGTTCTCCTTACTTGCCAATTCGTGCAACACGAGGGTTTAATGCATCATTAAGCCCTTCACCAATGAGATTGAGAGCAAGTACAGTCAACATAATGGCGATACCAGGAAAAACAGTAATCCACCATGCTTGACGAATCGCAGTCCGTCCCGCGCCTATGATGTATCCCCAAGACATCACATCTGGAGCGCCAAGGCCTAAGAACGACAATGAGCTTTCAATCAAGATAGAAGAAGCCACCATCATTGAAGCCAAAACGATGATCGGAGAAAGCGTATTCGGTAAGATTTGACGCCAAATAATCGTGCCATGCTTTTGACCAGAAAGAACCGCGGCCTCAACAAACTCACGGGAACGATAAGCCATCACTTCGCCCCGTAATAATCGCGCCACAGGAGGCCATGAGACGATACCAATCGAGATCACAATCGAGTAGATAGATGGTTCAAAAATCGCGACTAAAACAATCGCCAAAGCAAAACTTGGAACCGATTGAAACAGTTCGGTAAAGCGCATTAATACGTCATCCACCCAACCACCAAAATAACCCGCTATTGCGCCAAGAGGAATGCCTATCACTAAAGAGACCACAGTAGAAATCAACCCTACCAACAATGAAATACCGGCTCCATGAGCCAATCCTGAGGCAATATCACGTCCCATCGTGTCGGTGCCTAATAGAAAGTGAGACATGGTGAATGGAGGTAAAAATGGCCTCTGAACCATTCCCCATGGCGACTTCGGATAAAGTAGCGGCGCAGTGAGCGACAACAGCACGACAGCGAAAATTATGAGTAGCCCGATTAACGCAGGGCGATTTTGTGAAAAGCGCTTCCAGAAATCAGCCATGTTATGCCTCCTTGATTCGTGGGTCGACCAAACGATAGAGAATGTCGGTAATGAGGTTGAAGAACAGCACCATGGCTGCAGACACCATGAAGACACCTAGTAGCAAGTTGTAGTCTCGCTGTGACAAGGCATCAAACATCAAACGCCCAATTCCCGGCCACGCAAATACGGTTTCAATCAACACAGCACCACTCACCAGTTGCCCTGCTTGTAATCCAGCTAAGGTAACGACAGGGAGTAAAGCATTACGTAATACATGTCGGCGCTGAATCACCGCAGGTCTTAACCCTTTGGCTTTGGCAGTTTTCACAAAATCCAACTGATTGACTTCCAGCATCGATGCTCGCGTCATTCGCACATATACCGCCATAAAAAATAAGCCTAACGTCATGGCGGGGAGCACTAAGTGGCGCAATATATCCAGCGCACGCTCAAAGCCGGCATAGCCTGCACCAACGGTTTCATAGCCAAACCCTGGCAACCAATTAAAATGTACCGAAAACATTAGTACGCCCATTAACGCGAGCCAAAACAACGGGGTCGCATAAAAAATCAGAGCCACAAAAGAGATAATGGTATCGGTTATTTTGCCCTGTTTAGCCGACGCAATTGCTCCGCCTAGTACGCCTAACCCCAACGAAATCACAAAGGCAGCAACAGACAACAACAGTGTGGCAGGTAAGCGGTCGCCAATTAATTGAATAACAGGTAAAGATTGACGGTATGAAAAGCCCAGATCTAAATGAGCGATAGACGAGATATAAAGCCACAACTGCATGTATAGCGGTTGATCCAAACCAAATCGCTCTTGAAGTTGTTGTAGAAAAATAGGGTCTGTGTCACCCGCTTCGCCTGCCATGACTGAGGCAGGATCACCAGGGGCTAAATGAATCAACAGAAAGTTAAGTACGGCAATGCAAAACAGGATAATCACTGCTCTTAACAGTCGCCCCAATATAAAGCGTGTCATGAACGTCTCCATCGATGTTTTTAATCAGAGAGAAAAGGCGAGGGTTTCCCCCCCTCGCGCAAGGTGAAATCACTTTTTGATCCAAGTGTCACGTAATGAGCTAGATAACCCATTCGCAGTGGTGATTAAATTTTGGTATTTGCAGTTGTAGATCGTTGGAAAGCTCAGATCGAGTAACCAAGCGACCGGAACATCTTGCTGCAACTTAGCTTGAATGGTGTCGTAAATCTTCTGCCGTTCTGAAGCAGGGAAAGCCACTGATGCCTGATCGAATAATTTATCGATTTTCGGATTGTTATACCCTTCAACATTCGTCCACGGTGAACCTTTAGGAATTTGTGTAGAGCGATAGTTACGTTCTACACCAATCGCTGGATCGCCATTTTGATACATGTAGGTAAAGGCAATATCGTAATCTCGGTTAGAGGTACGTTGGTTCCATCCAGCAACATCGGTAGCCTCGATAGAGACGGGAATGCCCACTTCTTCAAGATTCTGTTTGACCGCTTCTGCCCAGCGCTGCCACGTTTCACCATATGGAAGTGGTAATAAACGAAGTGGTTTTTTACCTTTATAACCAATCTCTTTCAGCAACGCTTTTGCCTTCGCAGGATCATAATCGTATTCAGGTTTTTGCTCACTGTAGAAAGGTAACCGTTGTGAGAATGGACCTGTCGCAATTTTTGCATACCCATTCCAAAGCACATCACGCGCAAACTGACGATTCAGCGCATACATAATTGCCTTGCGGAATTTTGGATTATTCATCGGCGCTTCGGCATTGTTTAACCACAACCAAGAGAGCGGTGAATTATATTCCCACCCTTTTTCCGTTAAACAGCTATTGGGTAATTTAGACAAGCGATCAATATCAAAATTCTCAACCGTTCCGCCTGGAAGTACATTCAAAACACCATTTTCATACGCAACAGATCGTGATGCAGAATCAGGAATAACGTGATAAATCACCTGATCCAGATAAGGTTTACCCGGTAAGTAATAATCTTTGTTTTTTACCAGCTTGATGTAATTACCATGCTTCCACTCAGCAAATTTAAACGGCCCAGTACCTATCGGTGTTTTATTATGTGGGTTGGTATAATAATCTGTTCCAGCATATAGATGCTTTGGAATAATTGGCATTTTGGCAAAACTGAATGTACGAATAAATGCTTCAAATGGCGCCTTTAACTTAAATACCACCGTGTATTTATCTGGAGCAGTGACCGATTTTACATGCTTCATAATAAGACGCTGTGAAGGAAGCGTTTTTAACAATAGATCCTTAACACTGAATAGCACATCATCGGACGTCATAGGAACGCCATCATGGAACTTAACGTTCTCATGGAGATGGAAAGTATAAGTTAATCCATCCGGTGATATTTCCCAGGATTTCGCCAGTGAAGGTTGAGGATGCAATTTATCATCGTATCGCAATAAACCTTCATAAATATTTCCTGCAACCAACTGTGCTGAGGCATTGCTGATCACCCCTAACATTAACGCCGGCGGCTCTGGGTTCACGGTTAGATCGATTTTGCCTCCTTCCGTCGGCGCTGCCTGTACAGAATTCACTGCCAAAACTGACAGTAATATCGCTGCGATCGTTGAGCGCCAAGGTTTTTGTCGCGTATTTTTCTTGGCGAGTGCCACTGTCTTAGAAACAACAGAACGTTTTGGTGGGCATGATTTAATTGTATCTTCCATGCGAGGTTTTAGAGCGGTTCTCAGAGAAAAGAACTTAGTCATACAACACATCCTTGTGATTGTTATTTAACCGATATATCGATATATACCATGTAAAACAAAGATTACAAGACCCGACTAAGTAATGATGCGTTGATTTCTTTTTAAGCAGAAAAGAGCATGTTCTGGTTAAAAAGGAATCAGTGGCGGTATCTGTGGGTGATATTTGATAACACAAGAAGAAAATGATGGTTTTAAACCAACAATACAGATAGAACGCTAATTTTCCTTCGCGTTAGAAAATAGTGAAAAATATTAAATTCAGCATAAAAAACTGGAACGAGTATAGATGTTGTGAACGAAGAGACAGGGAAAAATATTACCGAGGTAGATAATGTATTGAGCTTAAGAATTTTCTTATTAATCTCAATACATCAATAAAAAGGTTAATGTTAAGAATAAGGCGTGCGTAGTGCACTGAGAATATCCATATCCTCCTCTTGAATAATAATATTGGGGTTTTCTTCCATCACAAGAGAAAGCATACGAGCAATATCATCTAAATGGCTGCGCATCAATTGGCAAGACAGCTCTTCATCATGATTGCGAATTGCATTATATATTGCCTGATGTTCATCCACCATCGCATCAAAGTAACCAGACTGAGGAAAGGCCCGATATCGCACACGATCAAGTTGACCTATTGAGTTATGAATCGTGCGCCAAACATTAGGGAATCCAGCCACTTTACAGATTAATTGGTGAAAAGAATTGTCGATAGAAAATGCTTCGTCGTAATCCTGTCGCTTTGCTGCATCAGATTGAAGATACATAATCAAATCAAATTCTTTTTCAAATTCAGTAAGATAAGTTCGAGCAGCTAAGCGTGCCATGCGCAATTCAAGGCTAGATCTCACAATTTGCCCTTCGATGACACTGCGCACCGAAATCTTACTAACAAAAGTTCCCTCACCAGGAATCACATTCACTAAACCTTCTTGAGATAAGCGCAGAACCGCTTCTCTCACAGGGGTTCTTGATATGTTGTATTGTGCACAAATTTCTTTCTCGCTTAGCGTCTTCCCTGGCTCAAGAGACATGGTGATAATAGCTTTACGAATTGCGTTATAAGCGAATACTGCCTTGGGTTGATTGTTGCTAGACTCTTGTGAGTCAGACCATTTTTTATACGAATTCACCCGTTATGTTCTCCTTAACCTGAAGGCTTACAACCAGTTTGAACAATCTATGAAGAAAGCTCATTAGACATAAATAAAAATAATAAAAAAAGGATTAATATAACAGAATGCAACACTTATCTTGGTTGATTATTCTATCGAAATACTTTTAGTTTATTATTTAGAGACAGTTAAAACATATATAATAAGTAACAGTTCCGTTGTTTTTCATCATTGTTTTAACTCAATACACTGTAAGACAGTAATCTGAAAAAGATCAAAAGAAAATATTTAAAGTTTATTTTAATCAATATGATATACGATTTTCAACGTAGAATGACTCTGTCTTAAAATCATTGCCTTACCTAAGAGAAAAACAATTCTCGCTAAAACAGCATCTTGAGATTACTTGGGTATATTCGATTAACCAGCTCGGTAATCATTAATATTAAACGTTGTGATTATGTCTCACCGAGCCAGTTATCTGAATAACACTAAAACGGAAATACCGTCGTCATCGGTTGTGCTAACAGGTCTGCGAGAATCACTAGCGCTTGGCGTAGCCCTTCATCGGTTGCCACCGACATGAGCGAAAGTCGTATATGGTGGTTGGTTGAATTGGGAGCATTAAAGTACCCTCCACTACTCACAAGGACACCACGATTTTTGGCCTCCATGACAAAACGCTCTTGATTCCAATGCTCTGGCAGAGGTAACCAAATATGGAATCCATCATGACTAGTAAGGGCTTGAGGTAATAACTCACGGGCAATTGTTTGACGCTGAGAGGCTATCTCACGTTGTTGCTCCGCCAAACTGAATGCCTCACCCGATTCGATCATCACAGTCGCAGCGGCATAGTTGATTGGTGCAGATAACCATATATTGGTACGAATGTGGGCTTCAATATGAGCAATTTGGCTCTCGGGGATTTTAATAAATCCACAACGTAATGCAGGGCTAATCGCTTTCGATAAACTCGTAATATGAAAGCCACGCTCCGGTACAAAATTGGTGATAGCACTGATAGGTTCTTGGTGCAAAAAGCCATAAATATCATCTTCTAACAACCATACTTGGTGCTTAGCAATGATATTGGCAATCTGTTTACGTCTCTCAAGCGGCATGGTTACACCGGTGGGATTTTGATGTGATGGCACAATCACCACCAGCTTAGGTTGATGTTGCTCAATCACCTGAGTCAACCCTTGCCCAGTGACTCCTTGATCGTCCATCGGAATTCCGACAACTTGACGTTCAGCCAGTCCGGCAATCGCCATGATGCCAGGATACGTCATGGTTTCTACTGCTATCGTATCGCCGGGTTTCGTTAAGGCATTAATCAACAAAGATAAGCCATGCTGCGCGCCATCCACAAGCAACGTATTGTGTGACTGCCCACCTTCTAAACCGTAATGTTTAGCCCACTTAACACCTGTGGCTCGGTGTTTTTCGTGACCAGAATGTTCGGTATAACCAATCATATCTAGCGGTAAAGAGCGAGTAGCCACTTGGAAAGCTTGGCTGATTGCATTGAGGTTATAATGTAAACAGGGCTGCAAAATGGACAGGTTATAATCTTTTCCCTCATCCGTTGGGTGAATCACATCACTCAACGAATTGGACGCACACACAAACGTACCACGCCCCACATGAGAATACACCCGCCCATTGTCGGTAAGGAGTTGATAAGCCTTCGACACAGTGACTGGAGTCGTCTCTAGCTCATCCGCTAACTGGCGATGAGTCGGCAATTTACTTTCTGCTGGATACTCTCCAGTATCCATTCTTTGCTCAATAATACGGGCAATTTGTCTGTATTTGGCTTCACTCACCGCTATCACTCCAGCATGCTTATCTGTTATCAACATAAGCTAGTTTATGATCAAAACAAAAAAATTGAAATAATCAAATTTTAATCATTGACATATATCAATAGTTGTTATTATTGTAATAGCACGCTCACTAAGAGATGATTGGATATTAAGACGCTATATCTGTCCAAAACATCAACAATTATCAATATTGACATAGTTTAATCAGGTCAATCTGACAAAAAGGAATGTGCACATGACTATTAACAACGTTGCGTTTATCGGCCTTGGAGTAATGGGTTACCCAATGGCAGGACACCTAGCCAAAGCCGGTTTTAGCACCCAAGTATATAACCGCACCACCAGTAAAGGTGAACAGTGGGCCCAAGAGTTCTCTGGTTCATACCATACAACACCATATTCAGCCGCCAAAGGGGCTCAAGTGGTTGCGATGTGTGTGGGTAACGATAATGATGTGCGCAGCGTTGTTTACGGTGATGATGGCGTGTTGGCTGCAATGGAAGCAGGCTCGACCTTGATTGATCACACCACTACTTCGGCAGAACTGGCAGAAGAGCTTGCAAAAGCTTGCCAAGAAAAAGGCGTGAAATTTATCGATGCGCCAGTATCCGGTGGACAAGCTGGCGCTGAAAACGGCGTTTTAACCGTCATGTGTGGCGCAGAACCCAGTGTGTTTGAAGCAGCATTACCAGTGATGAACAGCTACGCTAAGCAAGTCACTTTGATTGGTAAAAATGGTCAGGGCCAGCGTTGTAAAATGGTAAACCAAATCTGTATTGCTGGGATCCTACAAGGGCTTAGTGAGGCGTTAATGGTTGCGCAAGAAGCCGATCTCGATATTGGTCTCGTTGTCGATACACTCAAACTCGGCGCTGCAGGTTCATGGCAAATGGAAAATCGCGCCGTCACGATGGCACAAGATAAGTTTGACTTTGGTTTTGCTATTGATTGGATGCGCAAAGACTTAGGTATCTGCCTTGATGAAGCCAAACGCAACGGCCTATCACTGCCTATGACCGAAGAAGTCGATCAACGCTATGCAAAACTGCAAGAAAAAGGCTTGGGCCGTATGGACACCTCTGTACTGATCAAATCTTACGAAGAATAACCTGTTAAATGGCCGGCTATGACTAATAGCCGGCTATTATTCGATGAAGTCATCACGCACTGTCGTTTAACATTTAACGAACGCTTTCTCTTTCGCGAGTAAAAATGGATTATAGTAAGCGACGGAATCATTCATCAACAGCACGTCATCACTAAGCTGGATATTCAATTGCTCTAACATATATTGCCGACGTGCTGCAAACACCTCATGAAGTTCTGGGTAGTCTGCTTTGATCTGTGCTTTTAACATCTCATCTGCAAGCACGACTCCACTTTCACAACTCGTTCCTGCATAGCCATTGCGCCCTGGAATAATATCGATTTGCAGCATCATACCACTTTTGAGTGTCTCTTTAGAGTCAGGATAAATCGGCGACGACATCCACTCCTCATCGGCCACCAAGTGTCCCGGATTGAGACTCCAGTTATATTCCGCTTTAGGTAGCACCTCTTCCACAATATTGTAGAGCTCACTCCCAGCCATACCTATTCGAATATTCTCAAGCCAAGTGACCACAGCGGCAAAGTAAGGCTTTGCCAAAACGTCTAAGTAATCGCTTTGCTCAGGTGGTAATTCATCACAACGACTCACCGCATAACCGGCTCGTGAGGATAACCCCCCCTTATAACCAACCGTTAATGACATTGGATCGCCCAAAGACACGGTTTTCTGGGTTGGATAAAGATTGGCTTTTTCGAATCGAGCTCCCGTAGCGGCAATGCTCACCACACTATGTGGCTGACCATACAAGCTTAATTCATTACCTATGCTCATTTCAGAGGTGCCAATAGCCACCTTATCAATAGCGCTGATGATGGCCTGACTCGCTAATTGAGCACCAAATTCATAATGGGCAATTTCATTGGCATTTGTCGTGGTCCTTGCGCCTTGGTCAGCACCAATCAACAAATCCGTGCGGTTAGAAAGATAAGACGCTCCCACGACATTTTTCAAGGCATCGACCAGAAAATAAGGTGAATCAAATAGCTGCTGATTATCCGCAACACTGCTGGTGAACATTTTCCACCCGACCAGCGCCGTATTCATTTCTGGAGTTAATCCCGCGGCTTTAAAGTACTCTTCAATCGGCGCGTCATTTTGCATGGGTTGATTAGGTAAAGAAAGGAATGGCACATGAATCGCTTCTGCGGCCAATCTCGCTTTACTGGCTTTATTAAGGTTTTCATTGCCTAACAGTAGGAATGCGCGACCGTCTTGATGTAGTACCAATAGGCCTTCTTCAAAGCGAGTTAAGAAACCGGTCAAATATTCAAAATTTGCCCCGTATTCTAAATCACCATAAATCACCATGCATTCAATACCTTCACTTTTCATTAAGGTCAGCACTTTCTCTTTGCGCGCTTGCATGGTCTCATCTGTTAGCATAACAGGCTCTAGTGAACGAGCCTGTTGCAACGGGTTAAGCTCTTTCAGAGCAATATTTTCTTTGGAGGTTAGAATCATCATATCCTCATGATTTAAATACCCATTCCATGGGCACTACAGCTTAAAATTGGTCAATCGGGAACATTGGGCGATCAATCAGTCTAAATGGCAATTTTTCTGCGACTTGGTACGTCGTTCCATTGGTTAAACTCATGATGCTCATATCCGCAATTGCATTGATTTCTGGGAAAATATAGCCCTGTTTTACGATCACAATATCATATTGATAAGGGTCGACCTGCGCCGCTTCATATTGGTGAAGCTCCGCAAAACTGATGCCCACATTAGCGACCATGACATCAATCGGTGCACCATCGATAGCAACCGTCACAACATCACCAAATTTGCGTTTTACACCCAAAATATTATGCACAATACCCATTCGTTTTATTGTGCCAGACAACTTAACGGGTTGACTTAACTCATCAATATTTTGCCCAACGGTAAACGTCACTTTGTCACCTTCAGACTGTTTTAGCAATTCTCGGGTCGCATTAGGATCATTGATGGTGGCGAAGAGAATCTTTTTATCTTGGTAATCACTTGCTGCAAGAAACTGGCGCAAAATGTAGGTGTTGGCTCCTGTTGCTCCTGATGTGGTGTTATCCCCCGAATCGGTGATAAACACACGCCCTTGAGCAAAATCTAGTGCAGTGGTGAGCGCCTCTTCAGGCTCTAAAGCATTACCGTGAAAATGGAACTCATGACGCTTATCCATCACGTAATTGGCCAACATGTCCGCCACTTCATTGGCGTATTCACTGTACTCTTTCGAACTTGGTACGACCACAATCGAACAACCAATATTTTGTGAATCGTGGCGAATATAGCCCACATGCCAAGAAGCCGACATTATGCGTTCATCTTGCTCTACTTTGTCTAACAGTTGGTTAATTGAACGCACAGGCTCATCAGTACTCACTGAACGCTCACCACCTAAAATTAATGGCAACTTGCGATACACGGCATTAGTTTTGCGATTATCCTTAATTAAATCAATCAGTAATTGAGCCACGTGTTGGTGAGTTGGGTACATATCTGTATGGGGAGATTCACGGTAGCTACGCAAAATCGTAGCGCTTTCACAGTAGTATTGATTAAGGTTACCATGTGGATCGACCACGATAGCGACGGGGAAATACGGTCCCATGATGTCGCGAATTTTACTCAAGATCAGTGGTTCACCACTGCTACCCGGTAAATCTTGGATTTTGCTCGCACCATGCAGTAATAGCAAAATACCATCAATATCATTACGGTATTTGTTCACGTCAGTAATGAGTCGATTCAATATGTACTCAAACGCATGCTTTTCTACAGGGCCAGATGTGTGTCCATTCGCGTAGATTGAGCCAATCGCCTCCACATCATTTTCTTTAAACACATCACGTAAATGCATCAAATCTTGTACTTCATCGCCATAACCCAAAATGAAGTTTTTTAGTTCACCCAAGTATGGGACGTGTTCATTCGATTCGCTGGTGAAATGGCCAATAAGAATTTTCATAACATTTCCTTGTAGATCAATTCGATTAGTCGATGGTGAGCTGAGTTTTCATCAGCACTAACTTGGTTGCGATAAACGCAGAAACAATGGTGACAATAGCTACGATGAAAGAGACCACCAAGTTATACATAGAACCATCTGGGTTTAAGAAAAATAGGAATGTGAGTAGTCCAGGACAACCACCTTGCACATAGTTCACCATGCCAAGAATGCCTGCAGTTAAACCACCACATACAGCACCAATCGCAGTACCCACTAAAACGATTGGACGAGAAATTAATGCACCGTAGAAGGCGGGCTCAGTCACGCCACATAGCGCAGTGAAACCAAAGGAAGTGATCATCCCTTTCTTCTCTTTATTTTTGCGCACAGACAGTGCAATAGCGACCGCAGTAGCCCCGATACTTAAGTTAGAAACGAATCCAGCAGTTAATGTTAGAGGATCATAACCAAGCGTCGCGATCAAGTTGATCCCAACTGGCGCTAAGGCTTTATCGAGCCCCAGCATCACCATGTAGGGGTAAATGACGGATAGCACTACCATTGCTACGGCTCCGGCAGAATGCATCAACCATAACAGGCCATTGGAGAACCCGTGACTGAGCTCCGTTCCAATCGGGCCAAGGATAATCAGTGTGACAGGAACAGTAATGGAAATCGTCAGCAATGGTTTTAAGAAATAGGTCACCGCTTCTGGAATAATTTTGCTTAGTACACGGTCAACACCGAACATAAACAAACAGCCAAAAATCACGGGCATTACGCTACTAGCATAATTCACCTTTGGAATATCAAAGCCAAACATTGATAATCCATCAACATTTGAAATCGCGGGGCTGACCAATAAACACCCTAACAGTGCGCCTAATACGGGTTGTAGCTTTAATGTTTTCGCTGCATTAAATCCAATGTAGATAGGTAAAAAAGCAAAAGCGGCTTGGAAAATGGCCAACATAATATGAGCGGTACCACCTTCGACGGAGATACCAAAGTAGTTGATCATTAAATTTCGGAAAGAAAGGATTAAACCACCAATAATAAGAGCAGGAATCATTGGCATAAATACAGAGGCACAAAAGTTACCAAATGCATTCACATAATATAGGGTATCTTTATTTAATTCATCAC